>JAISHV010000017.1 GCA_031262495.1 Ruminococcus sp. | reverse complement strand
TGAGTGGAATCTTGATAAAAGTTTGTCGGATCATAAAGGGATTAGTGTAGAGTTATGCTAAAGGATATTATGGAAAATGAATTAATTATAAATTTTCGTGACTTGCCGAAAGAAGTCAGAGAAGAGAAGCGTTCCGAGAAAAATTCGATGCAACGCCGGCTTCTAAAAAATGAAAACAGACTTAAACAGTTTGCTCTTGAGCATAGCTCAAAGCCTGTAGCTTGTGAAATTTGCGGTAAGTCTATAGATACGAATACTTTAAGCAGTTTTCAGGTTCACGCTGAACTACACAGCTTTGACGAAAACGAATATTTTGTCCGTAAAAATCTACATATCGTCTGTTCGGCAAACTGTCACGGAAAATATCGTAACGAACGGTACAGACTTTCTGACGGCAATATTTATGAGTATGATAAATTTGAAAGATATAAAGACTGATTATAAAGAAAGTTAAGCGGGTGTGATATGGACAGGCGAAAAGTTTATCTGCTGAAATTTCCAAATGACGAGGACTTCACAGCAATTGCCTGTGATTGTCAGCTATGGGATAAACAAGACTTTAAGGGGCTATGTTACCTTACGCCGCCCGACAGAGGGCATATGATACCCGGTGAACTTATCAGCGAAAACGAAAACGGATTTATATTTCATTCAGACGGATATGAAAAAGGGGACTGGAATTTAAGAGAGCTTACTATAGAAGATATAAAATTCAATTATCAAAAGATTGTCGGCGGCGGCAATATGCTCAGTAAAACCATAAATAACACAGAAGAATTGCACCAGTGGTTTCGCAGTGAATTTCATTTCGGAGAGAAATAGGGTGATAAGGATATGCTCGGAGCAATAATCGGCGATATTGTAGGCTCTGTCTACGAATGGCATAATATTAAAACTAAAGATTTCCCTCTTTTCCGTGATGACTGCTTTTTCACAGACGATACGGTTATGACCATTGCTACAGCTGATGCAATTATGAACGGCGGCGAAAAGGACGATTTTATCGATGCCTACAAAAAGTGGGGACGACTCTATCCCAATGCGGGTTACGGCAGCAGTTTCGGCAACTGGGTTCACTCTGACAGCCGCGAGCCGTATAACTCGTGGGGAAATGGCTCTGCTATGAGGGTTTCGCCCTGTGCGTGGGTGATGAACTGCGGATTCTATGGGCGAACCGGCTGTTGGCCGTCCAACGGTTGGGAGACCGTCACCACCTGCGCTGAGGTTACGCACAACCACCCTGAAGGTGTTAAGGGCGCACAAGCAACGGCTGCTGCTATCTTCATGTGCCGTTTCTACTTCGGCGGTTGGGAATTTGACTACGGGAATGATGCCAACACCCCTGAGGAATGGAAAGCCGACATAAAAAGAATGATTGAAAATAATATCGGATATGACTTATCCCGAACGCTTGACGAAATCCGCCCGACATATAAGTTTAATGAAAGCTGTCAGGATACAGTACCGCAGGCGATTACGGCGTTTCTTGAAAGCACCGATTTTGAGGACGCTATACGAAACGCAATCTCCCTCGGCGGTGACAGCGATACCCTCGCCGCAATAACAGGGAGCATTGCCGAAGCCGCATATGGTATTCCGGAGCCGATAAAAGAAAAGGCTCTGTCGTATCTTGATGAGCCTATGAAAGATGTTCTGCAGAAGTGGAGAGCTTTCTTAAACTTAAATTAAGGTAGTAAGCGGGAATGAAATTGACATAACGGTGTATCTGTTAGAATCAAATATAGTTAGTTGCTTCTATCCGAGAAAACGAAAGTCTTATGTAAAAATAATACATTCAGGAGCTTAAAAAATGCGTGTATGGACGATTCAAGATAAAGCGGCCTATGAAGATTTATGTCAAAAAGGTGTTTTACGTTGTGATCCGAAATTAGCTTTTTGGTTAACTGATAAAGAATTTAAATTTGGTTATGACTGGCTCGTAAAGCAAATGAAAACACGAATCGGAAAACCGCCGATAGGCGTCAAATACCCGATTTGGGCTTGGTTTCGTCATTATGGTGAAAACAAAAAACTTGATTTGCGCCGATGCGATTTTCGTAACTATGTTGGTGAATATTACCTTATCGAAGCTGAAATAGATGATAATTGTCTTGTTCTCAGTGATGAGGAAATGTGGCACTATGTTTTAAATCAATGGTATCTTTGTCAAGATGCCGGTAAAGAAGACATAACTCAAGCCTATGAAGACGATCATGCTTGGTTCGACAGCTTACCTCCTGATGAGCAAATGCCTGTTAAGATTAAGTCGTGGGAAAGAGTGTTTGATAAAAGTTTTTGCCCGTGGGAATTTGTTCAAGCGACTTTTTGGGAGCTTCGCAAAGAACAAGTAATAAGCGTGAGATATTTTAAGGGCAGAGGAAAATTGAAAAACTGAGGTTTCATATGGAAGAAATAATCAAACAGAATCTCGAAGAAATCGAGCGAATGGAAAACGTAAAAATCCTCTACGCCACCGAATCGGGAAGCCGTATGTGGGGGTTCGCCTCGCCCGACAGCGATTATGACGTTCGGTTTATTTACGTGCACCCGGTTGAATTCTATCTAAAACTTGAGAAAACATCTGATGTAATCGAGTGGAAGCTTGATGAAGTGCTTGATATTAACGGTTGGGATTTGCAGAAAATGCTTCGGCTTTTGCATACCTCAAACCCCACTTTATTTGAGTGGGCGTCCTCTCCGCTTGTTTACAAAATCACACCCGAATGGGAGAGAATTCGCGGTGTCGTTAATGATTATTTTATTTCAAAAACGTCAATGTACCACTATTTGAGTATGGCAAAAAGGCATATCAGCGTGTACCTTGAAACGCCGGAGGTTTCGCTGAAAAAGTATTTTTACGGAATCCGTCCCGTGCTTGCCTGTAAATGGATTGCGGAGAAGGGAACCCCTCCGCCTGTATTGTTTTCGGAGCTTATGGAGTCAGAACTTGACGATGAATTTAAGCCGCTGATAAACGATTTACTTCGTCGTAAAACCGATACAAGCGAATCTGGAAAAATACCGCGAATTGATGAATTAAATGCCTATATTAAAAGCGAAATAGAGAGAACAGAAAGCCTTATTAACTCATTGCCGAAAGACCAAAAATCGGGATTTGAAGAGCTGGATAAAATTTTTACTGACATCGTTTTGAATAATAGATAAGCAAAACACCCCCGCAACCTAAGCCGCAGGGGTGCAAGCCTTCCGTCAACCCTGAACAGAAACCGAGTTAAGCTTGAAGGCAATCAT
>JAISHV010000091.1 GCA_031262495.1 Ruminococcus sp. | reverse complement strand
GGCGATGGATTATATTGAAGCAAATCGTGAACTGGTAAGGGTTTGAGGGGATTAACTGTAAAGGATAACAGCTGAATAAAACACCGATTTTAGCATATGTACAAGCTAAAATCGGTGTTTTTATTTTATAATGGGGGTGCTAAAAAAGAGCGAGGACGTCGCACCTGTAGCTCCAGTCGCCCCTGTCCCCCCGGCATCGCTTGTAATCTCCAAATATGAGAAAGCAGGGTCTTCATAGGGATTCAGTCCGCTTTGCGGCGAAGATGTTACAAGGTATGCTCTTCCCTCATATATAACAACCGAACCTACAGGATAATCTGTTTTTCCGTGAGAATAAGATTGTGCATTTTCAAGAGCCGCCGGACCTGTAGGTCCTGTTGCTCCGTCAGCTCCGGCAGGACCTGAAGGTCCTGTAGGACCTGTTGCACCTGTTTCGCCTCTTGCTCCTGTCACACCTGTCGCCCCTCGTGCTCCCGTCGCTCCCGTTGCTCCCGTAACCTGTGCATCACTTTGAATCTCCAAATAAGTAAATGCCGGGTCTGTGTCGGGTGCCCCGCCGCTTTGAGGGGTATTTGTTACTACATAGGCTTTGCCGTTGTAAATTACGATAGACCCTTTCGGATAATCCGTTTTGCCCGGGGTGTAATTCTGTGCATTTTCAAGACTGAATGTACCGTCATACTCCATATTTACGACAGCAGAGCCTTCCGAAACCGTTATATCTATGCTTTGGGAAGTAAATATCATTTTATCGGTGTATTTGAGCGGAACTCTGTTGCCCTTTTCGTCTTCTACTAAAAATAACGTATCGCAGGGTTTAATATTATTGTCACATTTATCCTTTTCACAACAGCAATGGAAATGCCCGCATACCGAACAGGGGCGGTTATAATAAATCATAATACTTTCTCCTATGTATTCTTAAATTTGTTAATAACTATAATAATACTATAACCATATTATTCTAAAATGGTATATCTGTTACATTATTCAGGCGTTTTAAAACTTTTATAACAGGTTTAAAAAAAACGCTTGACATAACCCAATAATTATGGTATAATATAGCGATAAATTATGCAAATTAGAACAAACTATAATTTGGATAGTTTTTACGGTTTTCTGCTACTCAGAAAAACTGAATAATTATTTAGGTGTAAAAAAAGTGAAGAAGATTAAAAAACCCGCATTTTTTTTAGTATTTATTCTGATATTCCTGTTTTGTTACAGTGTAATATTCGGCGTAAAATACTTCTACGGCGACAATGAAACGGTTTATATTAAAGGGGCAAATGACATTCGTTTCGGCATTGATATTAAAGGCGGCGTTGACGTTACCTTTAAGCCCGGTGACGGAACCGATGCGACTGTAGCTCAGCTTGATGCCGCAAAACAGGTAATTGTTCAGCGTATGGTGAGTCAGAATATAACCGATTATGAGTGTTATATCGACGCTGATAATGACCATATTATTGTGCGTTTCCCTTGGAAAGAGGGGGAAGCGGACTTTGACCCCCAACAGGCGGTGAGCGACTTAGGTGAAACTGCCCGTTTGACGTTCCGCGAGGGGGCAGAAGTTGAAACTGTGATGGATTCCGACGGGATGCCCGAAGAAATTCCAACAGGTGTTACGGCTTCAAATATTATCCTTGAGGGTATGGATGTTCAGTCGGCAACCGCCGTTTATACTCAGGAACAGAACCAAAACCCCGAGTGGATGGTATCCTTAAAACTCAGTTCGTCCGGTACGGATAAATTCGCCGCAGCTACAACACGTTTGTATGCCGAAGGCGGCGTAATCTCTATCTGGATGGATAATACGATGATTTCAGCCCCGTCCGTTAATGCGGCAATAACAAACGGCGAGGCAATCATCAGCGGCTCATTTGATGCCGACTCGGCTAAGGATTTAGCCGATAAGATAAATTCAGGTGCTTTGCCCTTTAAACTTGTGACAGACTCGTTCTCGACTATTTCGCCGAGTTTAGGTCAAGACGCACTTCAAGCTATGGTGTTAGCGGGGATTATCGCATTCGCCGTTATCGCCGTACTGATTATAGCAATCTACCGCCTGATGGGCTTTGTAGCCGTTATCTCCCTTGCCGGACAGGTAGCAGGCACATTGGCATTCGTGTCGGGGTTCTTCGGGTTTAATAACAGCTCCGTTCTGACTATCCCGGGTATCGCGGGTATCATACTCTCTGTAGGTATGGGCGTTGATGCGAACGTAATTACATCAGAGCGTATAAAAGAGGAACTCTACGCCGGGAAAACCCTTGACGGTTCGATAGCCTCGGGTTATAAACGCGCATTTACTGCAATCCTTGACGGCAACGTCACTATGATACTTGTAGCCATTATATTAATGGGTGCATTCGGTACGCCCGAAAGTATATTCAGTATACTATTAAAACCCTTCTTCTTTATGTTCGGTCCGTCTACTGCGGGTACCATTTATTCATTCGGCTTTACTCTCCTTGCCGGTGTTGTACTGAACATGGTCTTTGGCGTATTCTTCAGCCGCGTAATGCTTATGAGTTTGTCGCGCTTTAAATTCCTCCGCAAACCCTCGCTTTACGGCAAGAGCCCCAAACACGAAACCTTAAAAGTCCCGAATGTGGACTGGGTAGGCAAACGCAAGACTCTCCTCGGTATCGCCGCCGCTGTTTGTGCGGCTTGTATCCTCTCGACATTCATCTTCGGTGCATCCTTAGATATCCAGTTCAAGGGCGGCACACTCCTCAGTTATACCTATGATACTGAAATCCCCTTAGCGGATTTTGAAAGGGTAGTTGATGAGAATTTAGACTATAATTTCACTGCGACAGAGGGTACGGACTTCTCTACAGGCAAAAGCAACGTAAATTTCTCCATAATTACGCCGGACGGTTTGGGTGCAGATGAACAGCTCAGAATATATAACGCCTTGACAGCGGCATTCCCCGGCGGTAATATTCAGTCGCTCCAATCCTCCGATATTTCACCCTCGTCAGGACAGGAATTCTTCCTAAAATGTCTTATTGCGGTAGGGCTGTCATTTATCGTCTTAGTAATTTATATCGCGATACGTTTCAGAAAGATAGGCGGCTGGCTCGCCGGGCTTTCGGGTATTATCGCACTCCTCCACGATTGTATAATAGTATACGGCACATTCATCATCTGCGGTATGTCGATTGATGCAAACTTCATAGCGGTTGTACTCACAATCCTCGGCTGTTCAATCAACAACACTATCGTAATCTACGACCGCGTTCGCGAAAACGAAATACTTTACGGGAAATCCAAGTCTTTAGCCGATATTTCGACACTCTCGATAAACCAATCAATAACGCGCTGTATCTACACGTCACTAACGACGATTATATCAATGATTGTGGTGACGATAGTCGCTGTATCTATGGGCGTAACATCAATTATCTCATTCTCAATCCCCATGTGCGTAGGTTTAATCGCCGGGACATACAGTTCAATCTGTGTAACCTGCCCCATATGGCTGCTTATGCGTAAAAAATTCCTCAAGACGTCAGACCATGCAACAGGCAGAGCCGCAAAACCTAAAAAGGCATAATGTTACCTAAAAAAGTAAACATCATTTATGAATGAAAAGAAAAATCTGACAGCCGGCATTTCAACAGCCTCACTCTATCCGAAAGAGCTTGAAAAAGCCTTTCGGATAATCTGTGAAGCGGGGGTTTTAAATACCGAAATATTCGTCAACACTGACTGCGAACTGCGCGGGGCTGTGTTTGATGAAATGATGAGTATAAAACGACAAAATGGGACTAACGTAAGGGCGATACACCCGTTTACTTGCGGTATTGAAACTATAATGCTTTACTCTGAGTATTCCCGCCGCTTGCCGGATTTTTTCGATTATTACAGACAGTATTTTGAATATGCACAAAAATTTGAAGCAGAATTTTTCATTCTCCACGGTGCTAAAATGCCGATGAAAATCAGCCGCAAAGAGAATTTCGAGCGGTATCTGCAACTCTCTGAAATCGCTAAACCCTACGGAGTTACGGTTTTGCAGGAAAACGTAGAACGCTGCGAATCAAGGCACTTGGATTTCCTCAAAGAAATGAAAGACAATCTCGGCGATAATGCAAATTTCGTACTTGACACTAAGCAAGCCCTGCGAAGCGGTGAAGATCCGACAAACGTCGTAAAATCACTTGGTAAAAATATAAGGCATATCCATTTTTCAGATTCAGGCAAAAAGGGAGATTGTCTTTTTTATAAAGACGGCGAATATGATAATGAAGGACTCTTTTTTGCGCTTCTTGAAACAGGCAATAAGATAACACTTATGATTGAGACCTATAGGGATTTTGACGACCCTCTTTATGAGAATAAATTAACAGAAAATTACTTTTTAGTAAAAAACGACCTTGACAATTTCTGTGATACACTGTGATACTTTAGATTAATAGATTAATCAAAGGAGAAAACAAATGGAAAAAACAATGGAAAAGATAGTCAATCTCTGTAAAAACAGAGGTTTTATATATCCCGGCTCGGAGATTTACGGCGGTTTATCAAATTCGTGGGATTACGGACCGCTTGGAGTTGAGCTAAAAAACAACGTAAAACGCGCTTGGTGGAAAAAATTCGTACAGGAAAGCCCCTATAATGTCGGGCTTGACAGTGCTATACTGATGAATGACAAAACTTGGGTGGCCTCCGGTCACATCGGGAATTTTTCCGACCCTTTAATCGACTGTAAAGAATGTAAGACGCGTCACAGAGCTGACAACCTCATTGAAGAACAATTAGGCAAATCCGTTGAGGGTTTCACGAACACACAGCTTGATGAAATCATTCAGTCGGGTGAAATTAGTTGCCCCGACTGCGGGAAGAGTAATTTCACAACCGTCCGTCAATTCAACCTCATGTTCAAAACCTTTCAGGGTATTACCGAAGACAACAAGGCGGAACTCCACTTGCGCCCCGAAACGGCACAGGGCATTTTTGTCAATTTCTTGAATATTCAGCGCACATCGCGTAAGAAAATCCCATTCGGCGTAGGTCAAATCGGGAAATCATTCCGCAATGAGATTACTCCCGGAAACTTCATTTTCCGCATCCGTGAATTTGAACAGATGGAACTTGAATTCTTCTGTAAACCCGACACAGACCTTGAGTGGTTCGCCTATTGGCGCAATTTCTGCTCCGAATGGCTTAAGTCTTTGGGATTATCTGATGAGAATTTGCGTTTACACGACCACGCAAAAGAGGAACTGTCATTCTATTCAAAAGCGACAACCGACATACAATATAAATTCCCCTTTGACTGGGGCGAACTCTGGGGGATAGCCGACCGTACGGATTACGACCTGTCACGCCATTCCGAAGTTTCGGGCAAAACCTTAGAATATTTCGACCCCGAGGACAACTCAAAATACGTGCCATACGTTATAGAACCGTCACTGGGCGCAGACCGCGTAGTTTTAGCTTTCCTTTGCGAAAGTTATGACGAGGAAACTTTAGAGGGCGGCGACACCCGTACAGTACTGCACTTACACCCGGCTTTAGCCCCCGTTAAAGCGGCAATTTTGCCGCTCACAAAAAAACTCAAAGAACAAGCGATAGAAGTTTATACAGAACTGGCAAAATATTTCAATATAGAATACGACGAAGCCGGTCAAATAGGCAAACGCTACCGCCGCCAAGACGAAATAGGCACGCCGTTTTGTATAACCTACGATTTTGACACCCTTGAGGATAAATGCGTAACCGTCAGAGAACGCGATTCAATGAAACAAGAGCGTATTGCGATTGCTGATTTGAAGAAATTTTTGGAAGAAAAATTATATTTTTGAGCAAAGATTGTGAATGTCCGTTTGAATGTCGGATGAATGTCCGTCTGCGATGTCGATATGAATGTCGTGAATGTCACGTTTGCATGACTTTGTCAGGGGACAGGGAGAGAGGGGGCGGCTATTTAGAGTGGCAGGCGTGACGCCGCCCCCTCTCTCCCTATCCCCCGACACCCC
>JAISHV010000080.1 GCA_031262495.1 Ruminococcus sp. | reverse complement strand
GGCTATTCGAGGTGGCAGGCGTGACGCCGCCCCCTCTCCCCTACACCCCCTGCACCCCCTACCCCTCTCCCCCTGTGGAGTTACCAAGCTGCTTAATTTAGTCTTACTCACCCGTTTTGTATATTCACTTCAAGCGACATACAAGAAAAAATATCCAATGAATCCCCAAATGTAAAGTTTTAGTTGGTACCGAGTAGTAGGGGTGAGTATGTTTCGCAGTGTTGTTGCACAGCGTCCCCTATAAGTCTCACCCAATTTTATCGGAAATCAAGGCGGTCAAACTCTGACTTCTGTTCTCTGATTTCTGACCTCTGTTTTATGTATGAATTGCTTTCCCCTGCCGGGGATCTTGAACGCTTTCGCGGGGCGGTTATGTACGGTGCTGATGCTGTGTATTTGGGCACTGAAAAATTCTCAATGCGCGCAAAGCCGCCGAATTTCACTGAAAAGACGTTAGCCGAAGCCGTGAGTTTTGCTCACGAAAACGGTGTTAAAGCCTATCTCACGTGTAATTCCCTGCCGCGCAACAGTGAGCTTAACGCCTTTGAACCCTATATAAAAACCGCCGCCGAAATCGGTATTGATGCTTTGATTATTGCCGATTTGGGGCTGTTTTCGCTTGCCCGAAAAATTCTCCCCGATATGGAAATTCATATGTCTACTCAAACGGGTGCGGTGAATTTTCAAACGGTAAAAATGCTTTACGAAATGGGCGCGAAACGCATAGTCTTAGCCCGTGAACTCAACCTCAATGAAATTTCCGAAATCCACGCAAAAGTCCCCGAAGCAGAACTCGAAGTCTTTGTCCACGGGAGTATGTGCGTGTCTTTTTCGGGGCGGTGTCTCTTGTCGGAATATATGACCGGGCGTGATGCGAACCGCGGCGAATGTGCTCAGGCTTGCCGCTGGAAATACGCTTTAACGGAAGAAAAACGCCCGGGCGAATACTACCCCATTGAGGAATACAAAGAAGGCGCATATATCCTTAACTCGAAGGATTTAAATGCGTTGCCGTTTTTGGAGCAGGTTTTGGCAACAGGTGTAACGTCGCTGAAAATCGAGGGCAGAGCAAAATCCGCCTACTATGTTTCGGCGGTAACAAACGCCTATCGCGTAGCCTTAGATGCCTTGAAAGCGAATAAGCCCATCCCTGAATGGGTTATCGGCGAAACTGAAAAAGTCAGTCACCGTCAGTATTCAAGCGGATTCTTTTTCGGAAATAACCAAACTTCAACTTCGCTTACTGCTCCGATTAATACTCTAAGTAATATTCAACGTAATTATCACCCAAATACCCCGGGACAAGTCTATTCAAACGGCGGTTATGAGCGGGACTATGATATTGCGGCTGTGGTAACGGGGGTTAAAGACGGGCGTATGTATTGCCGCCAGCGTAATAAAATCCTCCCTGATACTGCTTGCGAAATTATACTCAAAGGCGAAAAGTATATTGATTACACAATAGGTAAACTATACGACAAAAATAATAACGAAATACCCGATACTCGACACTCTGAAATGGAATTCTCATTCGACTACAACGGAAAACCCGTTCAAAGCGGCTCAATAATCCGAATTCGCGGGTTAAAATCTTTTAAATAATGTTGCAGTCATAATCATATTATTACCTATGGAAAAAAATCCAAAGGGTAATATATTATGATATCTTTAAGAATCAAAAAAATCCGCGTAATATTTAGGTTTGGTTTTTTCGCTTCTATTACACTGCTAATTTTATTAAACGAAAGCGTTTATGCGATCTTCGGTATGTATGCCTGTCTGATACACGAAGCGGGGCATCTTATCGCGATGAAATATCACCGTGTCCCCGTGCGCGAAATAATGTTTTACAGTGCGGGTGTGAGGATTGAGCCGGGGATAAAGCCCGAGATTACGCCGTTTTTTCAGAATCTGCTGATACTTGTGAGCGGTGCGGCGGCGAATATGATTACTGCTGTTATATCGCTTGCGGTTTTTCGGCTGACGGATTTAAACAATGCGTGGATTTTTTACGGCGTGAATTTGGTTATCGGCGTGTTTAATTTACTGCCGCTGCGGATGTTTGACGGCGGGCGGATTATCGGACTGTTTGTAAATAATTTTTCATCAGTCGAAAAAGCGGCTGAAAATGAAGCCTTCCGCACAAAGATAGATTTCCTACTTATAATTTTAACCGCCATCGCCTTTTTCATTTTGGGCAACCGCAATATCAGCCTGTATTTGACGTTATGTTATTTCGCAGCAAGTGAATTTTTTACAGATGATAGATGAACATAAAAAAACTCCTGTCTTTGCTGTTGCAAAACGAAAATGTGAGTTTATATCAGACTAAAGATGAGAAAGTGTAATTAATGTTAAACATTACGGATAAAATAAAACCTTTTCTACTTAAAGTAAAGAATCCTTCTGTCTATATCGGCTCTGAACCGGGCAGCATTATAAAACCCGATGCGGATTTGCATTTCGCTTTTTGTTTTCCCGATACATACGAAATCGGAATGTCACATCTCGGGATGAAAATCCTCTACGGGCTTATTAATAGCCGCGAGAATTACGCCTGTGAACGCGTTTTCGCCCCCGCAGAGGATTTTGAAAACATCATGCGTGAACAAAAAATCCCGCTCTACGGCTTAGAAACAAAACGCCCGCTCACAGAATTTGACATAATCGGTTTCACTTTGCAATATGAATTGTCTTTTACAAATATCCTGAATATGCTTGATTTGGCGGGAATTCCTGTTAAATCGTCACAGCGCGGTGAAAATTTTCCGCTGATTATAGCAGGCGGACCTTGCGCCTGTAACCCCGAACCGATTACGGATTTCATTGACCTTTTTGTACTCGGCGACGGCGAAGAGGTTACACTCGAACTGTTGGATTTATTTTACAAGATGAAAGGTACAAAAAAGTCGGATTTTTTACGCGAGGCAGTGAAAATTCAAGGCATTTATGTGCCCGGATTTTATGAAATTAAGTATAATACAGATAAAACTATACAATCAGTAAATCCAAAAAGCCCTGAAATCCCGAAAACAGTCACCAAACGAATAGTTAAAAACCTCAATTCAGCCTATTATCCTGAGAATTTTGTTGTGCCTTTTACTGAAATTGTCCATGACAGGGCGGTTGAGGAGGTTTTGCGTGGGTGTATACGCGGATGCCGTTTTTGTCAGGCGGGGTTTATTTACCGCCCTTACCGCGAAAAATCTATTGAGACTATCACACAGCAAGTGCGCGACCTCTGTTCAAACACCGGCTATGAAACGGTTTCGCTGTCGTCGCTTTCGACTTCCGATTATTCTGAAATTGAAAAACTCTTAGCGGAACTCAATGAATATGCCGAGGGCTCAAAGACTTCAATTTCTCTCCCGTCTATGCGGATTGACCGTTTTTCCGATGAAATTTTAGCGGAACTGATGAAAATCAAAAAAAGCGGGCTCACTTTCGCGCCCGAAGCGGGAACTCAACGCCTACGCGACGTTATAAACAAAAATATAACAGCGGATGAGATTGACAGGGCGTGCATAACAGCATTTAAAGCGGGTTACAGCGGCGTGAAACTCTATTTTATGATGGGACTTCCCACAGAGACAGACGACGACATTCGCGGTATCGCCGAAACGGCTGAACATATTATTGACCTATTTTACCAAAATCCCGACCGCAAAAAGGGTTTAACACCGATGATTAATGTAAGCGTTTCGACTTTTGTACCGAAACCGTTTACGCCGTTTGAATTTGTTCCTCAGCCTGATGAAGATGAAATCCGCCGCCGTCAGCGTTTATTGCTCTCTCTGATTCGCAGCAAAAAGAAAATAAAAGTCCGCTATAATGACTACACCGTCAGCCGCCTTGAAGCCGTTTTAGCCCGAGGAGACCGCCGTCTCTGTGAAGTAATTTATACTGCTTGGATTAATGGCGCGAAATTCGACAGTTGGGATAATTATTTTAAACCGTCCGTTTGGGAAAAAGCGTTTGAAGAAAACGGCGTTTCGCCTGAATTTTATGCCAATCGTGAGCGCAGTTATGAAGAAATATTACCGTGGGATCATTTGGATTACCTTATAGACAAAAATTTCCTTATTAAAGAAAATGAAAACGCGAAGAACGCACTCACTACCCCCAATTGCAAAGAGAAATGTTCAAATTGCGGTGTAATTAAAAAATCGGGATTTTGCCCCGTAGTCGGAGGCGCGAATGAATAATCCGGTTGATATTTCACAGCGTAAATTTTTCAGAGCGAAATTCTCGAAAACAAAAGAAGCGGTGTTTATTTCGCATTTAGATTTGGTGCGCTGTTTGACACGGTGTTTTCGCCGTGCTGATTTGCCGCTTTGGTATACTCAAGGGTTCACGCCGAGGGTTTACCTGAATTTTCCGCTCCCGTTGTCACTCGGGGTTGAGGGTGAGCGGGAATTCTTTGATTTCGCCGTTATCGCAGAAAAATCTGCCGTAGAAATTTCCGCCGCCGAAATACGCGAACGCCTTAATGAAAAACTCCCGGACGGGCTTCATATTATTGATGTGTATGAACCGCAAAACGCCGTCGCGGACATAAAATCAGCCGCATATGAAATTTCTGCAAACGGTGATATTACAAAACAATTTGAGGAATTCATAAACCAAGAAAGAATCCTCTCAAAAAAACATACTAAATCAAAAGGAATGGTAGAGATTGACATAAAGCCGTATATAAATTTACAAAAAATAACTTTTGAAACACTGAAAACCTATATCAAAATTATTTTACCGTCAGGCAGTACTTTGAATATCAACGCCGGTGTTTTCGTAAATGCATTAGCGGAATTTTGCGGTGTTTCCCCTGAAAATTTTTACAGCAAACGTACTGAAATTTTTACAGAAGACGGGCATGAATTTGTTTAATTTGCCGAAAATAATTAAAGTTTTCGTTTGCTCTTGCTTTTTTTTATGAAATATGATAGAATACTATTTGTGAAATGCTGTCTATACAGCGCACCTGATATTCCTCTGCATATTAAAGTTTAACAAAAAATGTTAAAACTTCACAGGCGAGTGAATACATCGCTTAAATCAGTGCACGAATATCCGAAATTACGGAGGAAAAAATGAACAAAGCACTTGAACTCATTGCACAGTCGTCCCTTAAAAAAGAACCGCCGAAGTTTGATATCGGCGATACCGTAAAGGTTCACGTAAGAATCAAAGAGGGCGAAAAATTCAGAATCCAAATTTTTGAGGGCACAGTTATTGCCCGCAAACACGGCGGTATCGCCGAAACTTTCACAGTAAGACGCGTAGCCCACGGTGTCGGCATTGAAAGGGTTTTCCCTGTTCATTCGCCCGTGGTTGACAGAGTAGAAACCATCAGAAGAGGTAAAGTAAGACGTGCGAAACTCTACTACCTCCGCGACAGAGTCGGTAAAGCCGCTAAGGTTAAAGAAGTATTACGTTAAAAAAATCGCTTCTAAATTGCGGAAAGCGGGAATCTTTCCGGCTTTCCGCTTTTTTACTTTTCTAATATAAAATTATTGTTCCCCCGAATAAGCTTTGCATTTCGTAGGGGCGGTGCACCACGTAGCGTTGCTACCCCGCCCGCACACCAATTCATTTTTTATTGCATATTAGTATAACCAACGCGAATACGCCCGCGGGGGCTCCCCGCCTTTCCGCTATTATTTTTTTAAGAAATTTTAATAAAAGACACTCCGCCTAAATTCAAAAGAGGTTTCTGCTATGGCACAAGAAGTTAACTACCAAATAATGGACGAAGAAGTTGATGAACCAGCCAGAGGTTTTGCCCGTGAGATTTATGAATGGGTAGAAAGCCTTTGCAGTGCGGGGATTGTTCTTATTTTGGTGCTCATATTCATCCTCCGTGTTGCTACAGTTGAGGGCAGTTCAATGGTGCCGACTTTGCAGCCGGCAGATACGCTGATTTTTTCGGATTTCGGCTATACACCTGCTGTCGGCGATATAATTATTGTTGATTCCGAGGGCTTAGGCAAATTCATCGTTAAACGTGTTATAGCTACAGCCGGACAAAGGGTTGAAATCAGCGAAGAATCGGGCGAACTTATGGTTGACGGGAAAGTCTTAAACTTCCCGGGTGTCGAAGACCCGACGCTCCCGCTTGAGGGCGGAATGTCATATCCGGCTACGGTACCCGAAGACAGTGTATTTGTCTTAGGCGATAACCGCCTCCACTCAACCGACAGCCGCAGCAACAGAGTAGGCTTTGTGCCGCTTCAATCCGTCTACGGAAAAGTAAACCTCAGAGTATTCCCTCTGACACAAATGCGCTTGTTTGAGTAAATAATCAGAATTTTAAAAATATTAAATGGTGAAAAATGACTGAAACCCCATCAATCCAATGGTTTCCGGGACATATGAAAAAAACCGAGCGGGAGATTATTAAATCACTTCCGCTCGTTGATATTGTTGCCGAACTCCTTGATGCAAGAATACCCGAATCATCTCAAAACCCGGTTTTACCGTCTATCATAGGCGGTAAGCCGCGCTTTATTATACTCAATAAAGCCGATATGGCGGATGAAAAAATCAGCCGTGAGCATATCGCCGCATATCGCGCACAGGGGATAGAAACCCTCCTCACCGACTGCACCACAGGCAAGGGCTTAAGACAGTTTGAAGCCACCGTCCGCACCGTCTTAAAAGACAAAATCGAGCGCATGAACGCTAAAGGCATGGCAGGGAAAACCATTCACGTAATGATTGTCGGGATTCC
>JAISHV010000032.1 GCA_031262495.1 Ruminococcus sp. | reverse complement strand
TTATTATAAAATTTTTCATATAGCTAACTGTATTGTGTTTGACTCATTGGTGATTAAAATAAAGAAATCGTAAACTTTCTGTTAATTCGACTATTGTCACCTTGACAGAAAAGAACTTTCCTCGCATAGCTATGAGAAATAAAACGCAAATCTAAGAAACAGAGTGAATTAAGTGAATTAATTAATTGTTCACATTTATTGGCGGCAAGCCATGCCAGAAGACAGAGGCAATATGATGCCGGATGTAATTGAGGTATTCGATAAGATTTTCGATAAAACATCGAATGATAACGAAAATAATTAATAATAAATGATGGTAGAAAAATGTTAATGAAAAAGTTATATTCCCTTGCCGGATATACAAATCCTATCGGAGCAGCAGACCGGCAGAATCAGCTTACGGAAGCTATACCCGAAAACTTAAATCGAGCTTGCCGGAATTTGAAGAATTAAAACTTTCAGGGGAGCTTTTAATCCCACAATTGCGGATAAATGCGCATAAGTTTTTTGAAACCGATATTGCGTTGGTTTTCGCGATAGTCGGAAATTTCTTTCTCACGTTTGCGGTATAACGCTTCAAGTTTTTCTGTTTTTTTACAATCTTTAACGGGAACAAATGTAAGAGTTGAACTTGATTTGGTGGTCTCAAAGTCAATTTCTATTGAGTGCAAATATGCATTTTCGTATTTATTGAACGTTTCTGCACATTCGCTGTCTTCAAGCGAGCGATAGAAATTACCGGCTGTGCTTATGAGATAACGCCGCCATAATTTTTGGATTTCAGTATCTTTTTTGCCTTTCCATTCCGGCAAAAATCCATACCCGTATGAATTTTCAGAAAATTCAAGCAAAAGCCGAACGATAAGTTTTGTTAAGTTATCACACATATCCCAATACATTCTATCGTCAAAACCTCGGAACATCCGTAAGAAGCCTTGCTTTAAATCAATAATCAACATTTCTAAATTCAGTAATATTTGACTGCGATTATATACGCGCCTAAACTTAAACCCGAGATTTAAATTTTGCGGAATAGTATATTTTATCGGTTCAGCCGCGTTTTTCGTATATAAAAATTTCATTCGTTACCTCTTTCTTATTCATAAGAATATTTTAACTGAAATCACCCAAAAAGTCAAGCCGAATAAAAATATTTGTCCACTTTGCCTTTGAAAAATCACGAAAATTGTGCAAAGTTACAAAATATACAAAAAACGTAAACTCTGAAAATTTCAGCTTTGCGTTTTTTTGAAATTACATAATGAACATTAAATTTTAATATTTCACAACACATTGTGAGAAAACGATTTCACTTAAATGTTCAAAATGTGACAAAAATATTATAATTTTTTGAAAAAACGCTTGACATTCTTAACGAAATATGTCATAATATATCTTAGCGGTATATTTTTGAAGTTTTTTAGGCTGAAATTTCAACCGCAGATAATCCGGCTCTAACATTATGAAAGTTAAATTTAAGCTATAGGGTCTACTTTAGCAAAGATAACTTAAAGGAGAGTTATGTTATTATGTTTAGAAAAAGAAAAATCGGCGCAAAGTTTAATTTAGCATTCGGTGCAGTCAGTGTAATGATCGCGATCGCTATTATTGCCGTTGTGATTATGAACTCAATGATTTCCGGGGAACTATCGAATATCACTTCGCTAAACGATATTAACAACAACCTTGTTGATGTGAGAAGCGCGTTTAACAATGCGCGGGCGCAGGGGATGGCTGTTACAAAAGTGTACAGCGAGGAGCAGTACAATTCGGTGCTGAACTACCTTGATACGATAAACACGCCCCTTGATACCGCAATGAAACTGGCGGCAGATAACGGACGCGAAAACTATAACACGGAATACCTAAACGAAGTAAAACAGACAAACCTTGTGAACTTCAAAAATGCTCTCGCCGAGGTTAGGACGCACCAATCAGATATAGCGGCGGCGATGGACCAAATCAAAGTGGCACAAAATTCCACAAACGATTCGGCAACTACTCTCAACTCATTGGTAACCGGGCGTTTTGATAATGAGGGCGAAACACCCGAGATGTGGACGGCTTCGGTTATGACTATCGACGGATTATACACCGACCTTTTGAATCTCCAGCAAACCGTAAACGAAGTTACCGAAAACTACGATCCGGCAAACGATACAAACGGAGTGAATCAGGGAATACGCGACCAGTTCACGGAATTCTTTGAATTCTTTGATGAAAGAATAGCTACAAATGCGAACATAAACGGCGGCGAAGCTGTTCCACATTACCAAGCCTCAAGGGACGCTATACAAGCGTATTTCGACGCGTGGAGTGATATAATGACAGCAAGCGAAGCTTCACTGGAAGCTGTACACACGTTCGATTCATCGTCAACGAATATGCTCACAAACATCAACGATGCGTGTGACGCGATTGCCGCCGACCTTGAAGAGGAAATAGCCGCTACAACCGGTTTTGCGCAGATGGTAATCATTATCGTCTCTGTTGTCGGTGTTATAGCTATACTGCTCTCGATTGCCGTTGCCGGAGTTATGCGAAAAGATACGGTTGTACCGATTACATATCTTGACAATATGCTTGCGGCATTCGGTGAAAAGGGACGAGTTAAATTCAACCCGGAACAAAACGAAGCCATTAAAAAACTTGCGGCAAACCGCGCAGACGAACTCGGCAGTGCTTGCGGAAGCCTTTTGAAAGCATTTGACCGACTGGGCGAAGTCAGCGAAGGATTATCGGTTATAGCGAGCGGCGACCTTACACATTCGGCTTATGCACTCAGCGACGAAGATGTTATAGGCAACAGCACGGTAAGACTGCTTGACTCGTTTAACGCAATGTTCGGCGACATTCGCCGTGCAACAGACGGAGTATCAAACGGTGCGAACGAAATCTCAGCCGGTTCGCAAAATCTCGCACAAGGTTCAACAGAGCAAGCTGCAACCGTTCAAGAAATCTCGGCGAATATGTCCGACCTTCTTAAAAAGACGGGTGATAACAGTAAAATGGCAGATAATGCCGCTGATCTCGCGCTGAAAATCAAAGCGAACGCCGAAAAAGGCAACGCGCAAATGCACGAGATGACAGAAGCTGTTGAGGAAATCACAAAGTCCAGTGCGGACATCAGCAAAGTAATCAAAGTTATCGACGACATTGCATTCCAAACGAACATCCTCGCTTTAAATGCCGCTGTTGAGGCGGCACGTGCGGGCGAAGCGGGCAAAGGTTTCGCAGTCGTTGCCGACGAAGTTCGCAACCTCGCAAGCAAATCGGCAACAGCGGCAAAGGAAACAAACGCTCTTATTGAAAGCAGTGTTAAAAAAGCGGCGTATGGTGCACAAATCGCCTCGGAAACCGCCGTATCTCTCGCCGAAATCGTTTCGGGAATCGCACAGAGCAGCGAACTTATTACCGAAATCGCACGAAGCTCGGAAGAACAATCCCACGCTATCTCGGAAGTTAATATGGCTGTTGAACAAGTCAGCGAAGTTGTTCAGCGTAACAGTGCAACAGCAGAAGAATCGGCGGCGGCAAGTGAAGAACTTACCGAACAGTCAGTACTCCTGCTCAAAAATGTAACTAAATTTAAACTCAAGTCGGTGCCCCGACAGGGCTGATTCGCGATGGGAGTATTTTAGAATTCTCTACACGCTCTCCGCGTAGAAGCAAATACTTATACTACTATGCGGTAAGCGTGTTGACAGCCCCTGTTGGGGCTGTTTTTTTATACCATTTTTACGTTGTTAAATAAATTGTCATATAGATTTCATATAACATTCACTTAGATACATTTAGTTTACCATAATAAGCATTTATAATAAACCTTAATTTATATTGCATTTTAAACGCCGATGTATATCCCTGATACAATTTAAAAAAAGGAGGTCAAAAGCTCATGGGAGCAAGACATGAATTTAAACACAAAATAAATTACGGAGATTTCATTGTACTCCGATCGCGCCTTCGTGCAATAATGCAAACCGACAGCAACGCGAATTCTGACGGAACTTACAGGATAAGAAGCCTTTATTTTGATTCACCCGGTGATAAAGCACTCAAAGATAAAATAAACGGCGTTGACAAAAGGGAGAAATTCCGCCTAAGACGATATATCGGACATGGTCTCATTAATCTTGAGAAGAAAAGCAAACTCCACGGGCTTTGCTATAAACAGGCTGTAAGTTTGAACGCTAAAGAAGCGGCTGCAATTATTAAGGGTGATTATTCGTTTATGAATGACCCCGAACGTGAACTTCTGTATGAGTTTTACAGCAAAATCAAGTCGCAAACCCTTAAACCGAAAACACTCGTCGAGTATAACCGCGAAGCGTTTACATATGCAGCAGGAAACGTGCGTGTAACCTTTGATTCGGGGCTTCATACAGGGGTTTATTCCAAAGACTTCTTAAGCGACACAGTGCCTTTAATTCCGACAGGAGACGGGTCAATTTTAATGGAAATCAAGTACGACGAGTTTATTCCCGACGAGATTTACAAAGCGACAGGCTTAAATGCGCGCAGTGCAGAGGCAGTTTCAAAATACGCTTTATGCAGAGTATACGGCTGATATTAAGGAGAGAAAAAATTATGACCTTTCAGGATATTTTTAAATCAAGTTTTTTAGATAACATTACATCTGTTTCAATTTTAGACATGGTTTTAGCGATGGTGCTTGCTTTCGGCATCGGTGTACTTATATTTTTTGTCTATAAAAAGACGTTTAAAGGCGTAATGTATTCATCAAGTTTCGGCGTAACTCTCATAGCTTTGACGATGATTTCTACCCTTGTTATTATGGCTGTAACGACAAATGTGGTGCTCTCTCTCGGTATGGTCGGTGCACTGTCAATCGTCCGTTTCCGCACGGCGATAAAAGAACCGCTCGATATTGCATTTTTATTCTGGGCAATTGCAGTCGGCATAGTTCTTGCCGCCGGAATGATTCCGCTTGCTGTTTTCGGCAGTTTACTTATTGCCATAGTTCTGATTATTTTCGTAAATCGCAAGACTCACGATAATCCTTATATCGTGGTTATTCACTGTAATAATGCGAATGCAGAAACTGCGGCAACTGATTCACTCAAAGAACACACAAACAAACACGTCATTAAAAGCAAAACCGTTACGGCAGATTCTGTTGAACTGCATTTTGAAGTAAGACTAAAAAGCGATGACACATCATTTATAAATGCCTTGTCTGCTCTTGACGGTGTTTCTGATGCTGTGCTTGTGAGCTACAACGGCGATTATATGGGTTAATAACGGAAAGTGAAAATTTTTACAGTCTGAATGGAGCTTACTATGTCAAAATCCAAACACACTAACGAAATATGTGCAACAGTAATTGCCATTACTTTGCTGTTAACCTGCCTATTTATGGCGGGCGGAACACTGGGTATTGCCGCTTTTAACCCCGAACCGGCATATGCCTCGACACTCTTTGACACAAGCTACGTACATTCACTTGACATAATTGCAGATGAAACTGATTGGCAGACAATGCTTGATAACGCTATCAGTGAAGAATATATCGCCGTAAGTGTTGTCATAGACGGCGAAGCGGTCAAAAACGTCGGTATACGCCCGAAAGGCAACACGTCACTTTCAAGCATTGTAGATTCCGACTCGGACAGATTCAGCTTCAAATTAGAATTTGACCATTATCAGTACGGCGAAAACTACAAAGGTCTGGACAAACTTGTTCTGAATAATATCGCACAAGATAACACATATATGAAAGACTACGTTACCTATCAGATGATGAACGATTTCGGTGTATACGCACCGCTGTCAAGCTTTATCTACATCACCGTGAACGGGGAAGATTGGGGGCTGTATCTCGCTGTTGAGGGTGTTGAAGAATCCTTCGCCTCGCGTGAATTCGGCTCAAACTACGGTGAAATCTACAAGCCCGACTCCATGGATATAGGCGGCGGCATGGGCGGTAATGAAGATTTTTCTGAGCGTGAAACGCCGGAAGGTTTTACAAGACCCGAGGGATTTGATGAAAGCCAAATGCCGGATAACGTCACAGTACCAAACGGCGAAAATCAACGACAAATGCCCGAAAATTTCACTATGCCGGAGAACTTTACAATGCCGGAAGGTGAACAAGGCGGTTTCGGCGGCGGTATGCCCGGCATGGGAAGTTTCGGCGGGAATATGCCCGAAAATTTCGCAATGCCGGAGGGCGAACAGGGCGGATTCGGCGGCAATATGCCCGATATGGGCGAACAAGGCGGTATGCCCGGTATGGGCGGTTTCGGCGGTATGGGTAGTAATTCAGCTACTACATTAAACTATGTTGATGACGACCCCGACAGTTATTCCGCTATCTTTGACAATGCCGCATTTTCTGCCGATACGGCTGATAAAAACCGCTTGATAGAATCGCTTAAAGCTTTGTCTGACGGTGTGGATATCGAAAGTGTTGTTGATGTAGAGGAAGTTTTACGCTATTTTGTTGTGCATAATTTTGTACTTAATGCAGACAGTTACACAGGCAGTATAATACATAATTATTATCTCTATGAAGAAGACGGAAAACTTGCGATGATTCCGTGGGACTATAACCTTGCGTTCGGCGGGATGGGCAATATGGGACGCGGTATGAATTCAAATTCAACCGGTACCGACAGTGCAACTACACTCATAAATTATCCGATAGACACGCCTACGCTCGGCACTGATATGTCAAATTTGCCGATGCTCAAATGGATTTTTGAAAACGAAGAATATACTGCGCGGTATCATGAGCTGATGACAGAGTTTATGATGTATTTCAGTTCGGGTGAATTTGCCGCAATGTACGACAACGCGATTTCTTTAATTACAACCTATGTCGAAAAAGACCCGACAGCGTTCTGCACTTACGATGAATTTACCGCCGCAAATACGTCTCTGCGTGAATTCTGTGTTCTTCGTGCTGAAAGCATAAGTCTGCAACTTTTCGGTGCAATCGCTGCGACAAAAGACGGTCAAACCGAAACAGAAAATGCTGGTTTCGTTGATGCTTCCCATATAGATATAGATTCAATGGGTAGTCAGAATATGGGCTTTTCGGGAGCACGTCAGCGCGGCGGGGAGCCCCCGCGGGCATTTCGCGATGGAAGTCTTTCATAAATCTAAAAATGCTCGCCGCGTAGAAGTTTCTTATAGGTTATAGTTGCTAAGCAACTACTTAGCACAAAATAATTTTTTTAAATTTCAACAGAGCTTTCTGAATTTTTATTCAGAAATCTTGACAACTGCTGAAAATTGTGATACAATTTATATGTGTACGGAAAACTTCCGTTAAAAATATAAAGGGAGAACGCAAAACATGAAAAAACTAATCTCTGCACTATTTACCATTTTTATCATAACATTTTCAGCATCGGTCAGTGTTTCGGCGGCGGTGGCAATGCCGGATGACATTATTTATATTGGCGAGATTACAGGAGCTGAGGTTAATGCGGGGAAAGATGCCATTATTATAGAGTATAACTTTGGCGGTGTATCCGGTGAAGTTGCTCTTGAAGTTTCAATAAACGGTTCAGAATATGTATCCGCCGGCAGATACTTGCCCGGTGAAACAATTACCTATCCGGTAGGTGAGTCAGCTTCGTATCAATTTAAGCTTTACGGCGTATCCGGAGAATACAAAACTTTAGAAAAGACATCGAGTGTCGTAAACTATGTAAAGCCCTTTGATACGCCTGTTCTGACGGCGGTAGGGTCAAGCGGAGCAGTTAGTTTAACTTGGACCAACATTGACGGTGCGACATCATACGACCTGTACAGAGGAACTTCCAAAAATGGGAATTATGAAATAATAATCTTAGGCTATGTTCTGTCTTATGAAGACACAGGGCGCACAAACGAACAACCCTATTATTATAAAATTCAAGCCGTATCGGCTGATAACACAAGTCTTATTTCAGAGCCGGTTCAGGCATTGCCCACAGAAGGGCATTTCGGCGCTTATGAATACGGTGAAAATGCCGCAACAATAACAATCATAGATAAATCAAACGATACGGTTCTTTCAGAAACTGTCTTTCTTCAAGGGACAGTAGACAGGGATGGTACGCTTGAATTGTCGGTAAACGGTGTTTACGAAGAAGTTCCCCTTGCGGACGGAAATTTTGATGTATCCTTTGATTTACAGCCGGGCAGAAATGCTGTAAGTCTGTATTTTGAAGAAGAGGGTATAGGTTATGTCACAAGAAAGACGTTTAACTTTGTTTATCTGACCGATTACGACATGGTTGTTGACGCGTCTTATTCAGACGGAGACACCGATGTACCGACTTTTACTACCGTTCAAGAGGCGATTGATGAAGTACCCGCCGACAATGACGAGCCTGTCATAATCTTCATCAAAAACGGTTTATACGAAGACAGAGTTGTCGTAGATAAACCGAATGTCAGCCTTATCGGTGAGGACAGTGAATCGACCATCATTTATGCGGTTAATAATACCGCTCTCGCGGGAGCAATAGGCGGCGATATGACCGAGCGGAATGTAATGAAAGTTGAAGCCTCCGCCGAAAACTTTACGGCAGAGAATTTCACCGTCGCAAACACATTTGAATATACTAACGGCGCTAACCAACAAGCCGATGCCTTAGCAGTTTTTGCGGATAAAGCGATTTTCGTGAATTTGAAGCTTTTGAGCTACCAGAATACGTTGCTTGCCGATTCGGCAGGTGAAGGTACGATTGCAAGACAGTATTTTTACAAATGCTATATCACAGGCAATTTAGATGTTATCTACGGGCGCGGTACGGCATTGTTTGAAGACTGTGAAATAAAAGCGCGTTATACGTCTTATAGAGCGGACGGCAATTATACTGCTGCGCGGACAGACCTGACAACTCCTTACGGCTTTGTTTTCTACGACTGCCGTTTCACAAAAGAAGAGGGTATCGCCGACAGTTCTTATTATTTAGCGCGCCCGTGGGGAGCTGATGCCTCGGCAATCTTCATCAACAGTTTCGTGGATTCACATATTAATCAGCAGGGATACAGCGACATGAGCAGCAACAGCTATAAAAATGCGCGTTTTTCCGAAAGCTTCATCTACGGTCCGGGTTTTGTAGTAAATAACGACCGCCCGCTTATCAACAACGAAGAGGCAATGACAACTCTTCATGAAATCTTCGATGTAAGCAGTGACAGTTCGGATTTTAATTACGACGAAATCCTTGACGATATGTACCCTCCCTTGGCGGCTCCGGATATAGCGATTATCTGGCTCGTTCTGCCGGCTATTGACCAAACCGAAGCTGAACCGGGCGCCGTTGTAATTGAAGAAGATCCGTATGATGTGATACAATGTGAAATGGGTGAAACTGCCTCTTTGCCGACACCCGTCAGAGACGGCTACACTTTCGGCGGCTGGTATCTTGATGACTATTACACAGAAGGTCCGGTTTATGAATTGACACCTTCACCCGATGATTCATATATAAACAATTCCCTCGTGCAAGAAAATCAAACATTTTACGTGTATGTGATTTTAGCGAAATTCACAGAGGACACCGAGGATAATAACGATAATAATAACAATAACAATAATAACAATACCAATACCAACATAAATTTAGAAGATTACGCAGTATATCCTACAAATACGAATAATACCCCATCAGACCCGTCTGACACAGAAACATTCACATCAAAATCAGGCATAACCTCAACTCTGATTGTTACAGAAGACGGCGTAACAGTCGAAGCGGGAGTCAACAAATCAGGTTCTGTAAACTCCGAATCCACCGCAAAAGCCGTAAAAAAAGCCGCTGAAATCGCAAAGGCAAACGGTGAAACATCAATTACGGTAACCATTCCCGCAGGTGCGGCAGGGCTTTCGGCTTCTACTGTTAAAAAACTCATTGAAGCGGCAGACGGTATGGAGATTACACTCGAACTCACGTCAGGTGACGGCGCGGCGGGCAGTATCAGCTTGCCTATTAATGCGGGGAGTGGACAAATATTAACAAGTTTGTATTTCAATACAAAACGCACCGAACAGATTGAGAATTATGTAGCAAATAACTGGAACACAGCAGTTTACGGAAGCTTTGAAACCGCACAAAAAGGCGGTTGGGGAGCTGTCGCAACCATCAAAGTGAGCCTTGATAAACTCGGGTTTGAAGCACAAGACGGCGAAAAACTCTACGCATTAATCTATGACACAAAAGCGAAAAAATGGTATGAAGTCCCGGCTGAAATTATCGGCACAGAGGTTGTAATAAAAACCAAACGAACAGGGATAATCACGATTGTGACCGATTCGGTGAAATAAACTTAAAAACCCTCTGTAGTGTTGCTACAGAGGGTTTTCTCAATTAAACTCAACACTAACGACAGTCCCTTTACCCAAAACACTTTTAACCCGTATCTTCGCATTATGAAGCTCGGCGATATGTTTCACAATCGCAAGCCCAAGCCCTGTCCCGCCGACCAAGTCGGCTGTTAATTCGCGATGGCAGTCTTTCTGATTGTTACAATGCTCTCCGCGTAGAGGCGAATAGCTGTCTCTGTTTGTTGTCATTTTAGACCGCGATTTATCCACGCGATAAAACCTGTCAAAGATAAACGGGAGAGACTGCTCGGGAATACCGATTCCTGTGTCGCTTATGGTGACTGCATTTTCTGCGGCGGAAACTTCAACTTCACCGCCCTCGCGATTATATTTTACTGCATTTTCAATCAGATTAAAAAACAGTTCATAAAGCATATTACGGTCGCCGTAAACCTCTAAATCGGTTTGCTGAATTAGGATTGTGACATTTAACTTTTCGGCTTTTTTTGAAAGATTTTTCTTTATTTCACTTAAAATATCATAGAGATTAACCGATTCTTTTTCGCGTAATTCCGATTTCTCATCAAGTTTTGATAAGTACATTATATCATCAACAAGTGTAGTCATTCGCTTTGATTCAGCGTAAATTCTGTTGTAAAAGTCGTTTTTATCAGCGTCTGAAACCAGCCCCGCCGCAAGCATTTCCGCATTGCCGGAGATATTTGTAAGCGGGGTTTTGAGCTCATGAGAAACATTCGCCGAGAATTCACGCCGCAGTTTTTCCGATTCGTGTTTTTCCGTAATATCTAAAAATAAAAGCAGCGCACCGCGTTCTGACGGTGAAAATCGCACATCATAAATACGCCCGTTTCTGTTCATAAGCGCGTCAGATGTTACTCCCTCAACCGCCTTGTGAGCAAATTCAAGCAGTTTAAGTTCACGCAAAAGCTCAATAATATTAACTCCCTTGATTTCTTCTTTTATATCAAAAATCTTGAGAGCGGCGGCATTACAGGAAACTATATCGGCATTACCGTCAAGCATTACAACGCCCTCAGACATATTGCTCGTAATGCGTTTTATGGTATCTTTGCGATTTTTGAGTTTTTCAAGATTTTTCTCTGACTTTTTTTGTTCGTTTGAAATTTCGCGTTTATAAACTAATATTTCATCAGTAAAAAAAACGGCTGTTTTATAGGAAATATAGATACCGACAAGAATTAGTAATACAGCAAAAATTACAGCGAGGTCTATACGCTCATAAAACACAAAAAGCCCGCAAATCAAGGCGGATATTAAAATTAATGCTGTTATGAAACTTAAAATAACTATGAAACTTTTTTTCTTCAATCCGCTTTATAACCTACATTTCTGATTGTAATAATGTGGTCGCCCGAACACCCAAGTTTCTTTCGCAACGTTTTAATGTGCATATCAACCGTGCGGTTTTCACCGTCATAATCATAGCCCCAAATCTCCGTCAAAATCTTATCGCGGGAGAGGACAATACCCTTGTTTTTGGCAAGGTAAAAAAGCAATTCAAACTCTTTGAAAGTAAGCATAATTTCTTCGTTATTCACTGTTATAATGCGTTTTTCAGGCGAAATAATCAGTTCATCAAGTATAATATTTTCGCACTTTTCATCTGTATTTGTTCGCCGTAAAACCGCCTTAATCCGCGAGAGCATTTCCATAACCGAAAAGGGTTTGGTGATGTAATCATCAGCACCGCTGTCAAAGCCTGTTACTTTATCAAGTTCAGTGCCTTTTGCGGTAAGCATTATCACAGGCAGTTTTGCGGTAGTTTTATCAGCACGGATTTTTTTGAGAAGCTTTATACCATCATCACCCGGGAGCATTATATCAAGCAATACGAGGTCGGGCAAACTTTCGGAAAGAGCTTTAAAAAACTCTTTCCCATCAGAAAAACCGACCGCTTCAAATCCCGCTGTTTTTACGGCATAAGAAACCATTTCGCGGATATTGTCATCATCTTCAACAATAAAAATTTTCACTATTACTATAACACCAACTTATTTTTATGAACACCTGTAATGGAGAAAATCACCCATTCAGCGGTGTTTTCAGCGTGGTCGCCTATGCGTTCGTAATATTTTGCAACTTGAAGCAAATCAAACGCTTCCTCGCCCGAATCGCTGTCAGCACGCACAGCCTTTATCAGCTCGTTTTTTACATCGCAAAAGATTTTGTCAACAACATCATCTCTGTCAATAACCGCGTGAGCAAGTGTTTCATCTTTTTTTACAAATGCGTCAATGCTGTCGTTCACCATGCCGATTGTAGTTCGTGCCATTTCGGATATGAGCGCGAAAATGTGTGTGTATTCATTTCCCGTTTTGTAACTTGCCAAATATTCAACAAGTTCAGAAATATCCGAAGCATGGTCGCCGATTCGCTCTAAGTCGGTAATCATTTTCAGTGCAGATGAAATCTGGCGCAAATCGCGTGCTACAGGCTGTTGCATTAGAAGTAGTTTTAAGCACATTGATTCAATTTCTTTTTCTTTATCGTCAATAATATTGTCGTCATTAATTACCGAAAGTGCAAGTTCTGTATCAAAGTTTTCGAGTGCTTTCGCGGCTCTCGCTATGGCGTTTTCAATAAGCGAACCCATAAAAATCAGGTTGTTATTTAAGTTTGAAAGTTCTGTATCAAATCGGTTTCTCATTATCCGAACCTCCCCGTAATATAATCCTCGGTGCGTTTGTCGTCAGGGCGCGCAAAGAGTTTTTCAGTGTCACTCATCTCAATCATTGCCCCCAAAAGGAAGAACGCCGTTTGGTTGCTGATTCGCGCCGCCTGTTGCATATTATGGGTTACAATTATTATACTATATTTTTCCCGAAGTTGCAATAGCAATTCTTCAATTTTTCCTGTAGAAATCGGGTCAAGTGCGGAAGTCGGCTCATCAAGGAGCAGTACTTGCGGCTCTACGGCTAAAGCACGGGCTATACAGAGTCTTTGTTGTTGCCCGCCCGACAGTCCCAAAGCGGACTTTTTAAGGCGGTCTTTGACCTCGTCCCATATTGCCGCATTTTTCAGGGCATTTTCGACAATTTCATCTAATTCAACTTTAGAGCGAATCCCATGTGTTCCTGTAGCGTTGCTACGCGGACCGAACGCAATATTATCATAAATCGAGAGCGGAAACGGATTCGGCTTTTGGAAAACCATACCGACACGTTTTCGCAGTAAATTCACGTCAATACTGCCGTAAATATCTTCATCAAAAAGCTTAATTTCGCCGTCAATTTTACAGCCCTCTACAAGGTCATTCATACGGTTGAGGGATTTTAATAATGATGATTTCCCGCACCCTGACGGACCGATTAAAGCGGTAATCTCATTCTCGGGAATGTTCATATTGATATTTTTAAGAGCCTGTGTTTCATTATAAAACAGGTTCATATTTTTTATTGTAAAGCAGTTCATTTTATTCTCCGGATTCTTACTATGCGGACGGTGTGCGGGCGAACACAGTTCGCCCCTACTACATTGTAAAATCTAAAACTTTATATTTGGAGTAAGCGGGCGGGCGGGGCGCCCGCCCCTACAGAAGAGGTTTTCACTCCTACAGGGGGAGAGGGGTAGGGGGTGCAGGGGGTGTAGGGGAGAGGGGGCGGCGTCACGCCTGCCACTCCTAATAGCCGCCCCCTCGCCCCTCACCCCCTGCAAGACATTCAAACGGACAT
>JAISHV010000027.1 GCA_031262495.1 Ruminococcus sp. | reverse complement strand
ATGTCCGTTTGAATGTCTTGCAGGGGGTGAGGGGCGAGGGGGCGGCTATTAGGAGTGGCAGGCGTGACGCCGCCCCCTCTCCCCTACACCCCCTGCACCCCCTACCCCTCTCCCCCTGTCGGAGCATGGTGGAGGTCTGCGAGCGATTTTGATATTTTCGTTTATCGCCCGATTTCAAGGGATTTTGTGATTTTCAATATATAACATCTATTTTAATCATTACTATTAATTATATTGCTAATATCAAGGATAATTGTGATTGAGCCGTCGCCGAGGATTGAACAACCTGCCATACCGTTTTCTTTTACGCTGAAATTATTCAGCAGTTTTGCCCACGGCTTAGTTACAACTTGCTGTTCGCCTATGAGTTCGTCAGCAAAAAGACAAGCACAGCGTCCTTCAGCTTCAACCAAAATAACAATACCGTCATTGAGGTCAGTATATTTCGCATCAAGCCCGTAGAACTCGTAGAGTCTGATAAGAGGATAACACTCGCCGCGAATCATAATCATTTCTCTGCCGCCTGTATCTTTTACAAGCTGATTCGGACGAACCTTGAAACTCTCTTTGATAGAATTTATCGGAATAGTAAAGATTGAACTGCCGACAGAAATTTCCATTCCGTCCACAATAGACAGTGACAGCGGAATCTTTATAGTGAACACTGAGCCTTGCCCGAATTTTGAATCAACCGACACAGAACCGCCGATTTTTTCAATATTCTGTCTGACAACATCCATTCCCACGCCTCTGCCCGAAAACTCGGTAACAACCTCGTTTGTCGAGAAGCCCGGCAGCATAATAAGATGATAAATCTCTTTATCGGTATATTCAGACGGTGCTTTGGTTAAAATCCCCTGACGTTCTGCTTTATCAAGGATTTTCTGCGGATTTAAACCCTCGCCGTCGTCTGTTATCGTAATAATAACTTCACCGGAGGCATTGTGCGCTTCAAGTGTGATAGTACCTTTGGCGGGTTTTCCGTTTGCAAGGCGAATATCGGCACTTTCTTCGATACCGTGGTCCATTGAGTTACGAACCATATGCATAAGTGGGTCGTTGAGCTGGTCGATAATCGACTTATCAACTTCTGTCTCTTCGCCTTTGAAAACCAAATCCACATCTTTATTGAGTTTGACTTTCATATCGCGTACTATACGTGTCATCTTGTTAAAAGCACCCGACAGGGGAACCATTCTGATTGACATAACAGTATCTTGAAGCTCTGAATTGAGTTTGCGAAGTTGGCGCGCTGCTTTTTGGAAGTTATCAAGTTTAAGTCCTTTAAGGTCGGGGTTTGAAGTAACCATTGCTTCTGTGATTACGATTTCGCCCACAAGGTCAAGCAATGTGTCAAGTTTGTTGAGGTTAACGGAAATAAGGGATTGTTTGTTGTTTCCGGGGGCGGGTTTCGCTGTTTTTTCGAGGGCTTTTTGAGTTCCTATAGCGTCTTTTTCTGCGGCACTCACTGCCGAAGTTGAGGCAGGAGCGGTAACGGGAGTTTTTACAGCTTCCATAGGGGGGACCTCTTTCTTTGCTTCGCTTTCAAAAGCGGCAGGTGCTGTTGAAGGAGCAACAGATTTTACGGGGGCGGGAACGGGTTCACTGTTTGCCGCTAAGATTTCGTATGAACGTACATTAGGGGTTGTTTCAATAGTTTTAATAACAGCGTCGGGGTCGTCTGCCGTAAATGTAATAAGGAAACCGTTTTCAATAATTACCTTAGCGGAAGCCGAGTTATTCTCAATATCGGGCGGATTGAATTCAAGCTCTGTACACTGATACTGAATATTATTAACAACAAGCATAGCGCGGAGGTTTTCCATCTTGCAATCTTCTTCAAAGAAAACGCGGATTGAAAGCGGCTCTCCGGCAACAGCCTCTGTGCCGTTAATTATTTCATATGAACGGACATTAGGTGTATCGCCTATAGCTTCTATAATCGCATTGGCAGTCGTATCCGACTGGGGTGAAAATTTTATAATAAACCCGTTTTCGACAATATCTTTAGCGGATTCGGAGTTCGTCTCAATATCGCTCGGTGTAAATTCGATGGTTGCACAATCCTCTGAAATACGTTCAATAACTTGAAATGCACGGAGATTTTCCATCTTACAGTCATAGTCAAAAAATACTTTAACTGTGGTCGTGTCAGATGTTTCAAAGGATTTTTCAGCAGTGTCGGCTTCCGGCGTTTGAGCTGCCGTATTTTCATTCGCCGGCGCGTATTCAGCCGGAGCTGTCCCGGTTACCTCTGCTGCTGCTTTTTGGGCTTCCGCAACGTTCGCGGGGGTTTCACCGCCGTGTTTGAGCATAGTAGCATATGTATCAATGTGCTTGATATCTTCATCGAAATCAGTAGCGTCTGCTGTTTCATCCTGAACAACATCCATTTCGGATTTCATAAGATCAGAAGCACGGAGCAAAAGTGATGTAAGGGCTGTGAAATTAGTAATAACGGGTTTTTCTTCACGGATAACATAAAACATATCCTCAATTCCGTGAGCGAATTTAGATAGGGACTCAAGCCCCATCATTGCCGCAGAACCTTTAATTGTGTGCATTATACGGAAGATAGCATTTATGTCGTCGTCTCCGAAAGTGCTGTCGCTTTCGGTTTTCATAAGGATTTGATCAAGCTGGTCTATGAGCCCGGTGGTTTCATAGATAAACATCTCAACCATAGACTCCATTCCCGCTTCAAACTTTGCCATAGTTACACCTACCAATCAGGAACGCTTGAAAAAGACGCTCCGAGTATTGCAAATAAATATATATATATAACGCGTCGATACCGTAAATACTTTGTATATTAATTATTATACAACATTTTAAACCAATACGCAAGTACAAAGTCTAAAAAAATTATAGATTTTTTACAGTTTTTATTTTAAAAATGCGTTAACAGTGTATCAGACACGCAAACATAGTGTAAATAAGCGCAATATATACGAACAACATAAGAATAAAATTCTCAAAAAATGTTTATTCTATTATAGCACACTAATTTTCATTTGTCAAGAAAAAAATTTGGGATTTGATCGGGGAATTTTTAGGGGGTATTATATATTTTATTTAAATGGTTGACAAGTGGGGATAATAGGAGTATAATAGGGGTAAATAAATTAAAATACTATCTCAATTCTTGGTGATAAAATGAACAGACAAATTACAATTCCCGATGATAAAGAAGCTGTTGAAAAAAATTTAGAAAATCGAAATTCAGAGCAACCATCAAATGAAGAGTCTGCCGATAAGGTTTTTTACTATGACGAAATTATGATTGCGCCATACGAAGAAGTTGAGAGGAAATTAAGAGCGGCAGCAAATAGGACTACAGAAGAATTATCAAAAAAACATTCCGAAAAAACCTACGGTGATAAAATAAATGATATGATGATTGAGGCACTTGCTAAAGACGACAGCATAAAACCTTATGATGAAGTTAAGAGCTATCTGTCAGAATTGGCAAAAAAGTCGGCAAAAGAAATCTCTATGGACTTTGCTAAAACTTTTGATTATGAGGATGAATAATGAAAAAAGTTCCCCTCTGGGGCTTTTCTAATTCCCAAAAAATTTAAAATAAAACATATAATTATTCATAAATTTATGATATAATAAAATTTTGTTATAGAAAAAATTAAGGAATAAAATATGTTAAGAGAAGACTTGCGCAATGTCGCAATTATAGCACACGTTGACCACGGGAAAACCACGCTTGTTGATGAAATGCTCAAACAGGCGGGGGCTTTCAGGCAAAATCAGGATGTAAACGAACGCGTTATGGACTCGGGGGATATTGAGCGGGAGCGCGGGATTACTATTCTTGCTAAAAATACCTCTGTTCTTTATAAAGATGTTAAAATTAATATAATTGACACGCCCGGTCACGCCGATTTTTCGGGTGAAGTTGAGCGTATACTTAAAATGGTGAACGGTGTAATCGTTTTGGTTGATGCCGCAGAGGGGTGTATGCCGCAGACGCGGTTTGTGCTTTCTAAAGCTATTGAAATGAAACACCCGATTATTGTTGTTGTTAATAAAATCGACCGTCCCGATGCGCGTTTAGATGAAATAGGCGATGAGATTCTTGAACTTCTGCTCGACCTTGATGCTACCGATGAGCAAATCGAAAGCCCCGTGCTCTTTTGCAGCGGCAGAATGGGAACGGCTTCACTCTCACAATTTGAAGACGGCGCGGATATTACGCCGCTGTTTGATACTATATTAGAGCACATCCCCGCCCCCGAAGGCGATGAAACCGCCGGACTTCAAATGCTTATTTCATCTATAGATTATAATGAATACGTCGGCAGAATAGGTGTAGGACGCATTGAACGCGGTACTGTAAAAACCGGACAACAGGTGACCATCACCGATTTTCACGGTTCTCACCCTGATTTTAACAGCAAAATTGTAACGCTTTATCAAATAGACGGGCTTGTGCGTACACCCGTTAATGATGCAAAAGTCGGTGATATTGTATGGATTTCGGGTATTGAGAATATCTCAATCGGCGATACTGTATGTTCGACAGATTGTGTTGAAGCTATAGAATTTGTGAAAATCAGCGAACCTACTGTCGAGATGACGTTTTCGGTAAATGATTCACCGTTTGCGGGCAGAGAGGGGAAATATGTCACCTCAAGACAGCTTCGCGACAGGCTTTATCGTGAAATTCTGAAAGATGTATCATTGCGCGTTGCCGATACCGATACTACAGACAGTTTTCTTGTAAAAGGGCGCGGTGAAATGCACCTTTCAGTGCTTATTGAAACTATGCGCCGTGAGGGTTTTGAATTTTCCGTATCGCCGCCCCGTGTTATCTTTGAAGAGATTGACGGTGTAAGATGTGAGCCTATTGAGCGGCTTTATATTGATGTACCTATCGGTAACGAGGGTGCTGTAATGGAGAAATTAGGTACGCGCAAGGCTGAGCTTCAAGCAATGGCTCCGTCGGGTTCACGTATGAAGATAGAATTTAAAATACCGTCAAGGGGACTTTTCGGCTATAAATCCGAGTTCCTCACCGACACCAAAGGCGAGGGCATAATGAATTCCGTTTATGAGGATTATGAACCCTATCGCGGCGATATCCCGAAACGCTCTACCGGTTCGCTTGTGGCATTTGAAACTGGTGATGCGGTAACATACGGTCTTTTTAATGCACAAGAACGCGGCAGGCTCTTTATCGGTGCCGGAACGCCTGTTTATGAGGGTATGATTGTCGGGGAATGTCCCAAAGCAGAAGATTTAGTAGTAAATGTATGCAAAAAAAAGCACCTCACAAACACCCGCGCTTCCGGTTCTGATGACGCCCTAAAGCTTATTACGCCGGTGAAATTTTCACTTGAGGACAGCCTTGAATTCATAAGCGATGATGAACTGATGGAGGTTACGCCGAAAACTATTCGGTTGAGGAAAAGGATTTTGAATAATCAGCTCCGCGCTAAGAGTAATTCAAAGTAAACATCTGTAGTACCCAGTACCAACTAAAACTTTACATTATAAGTTCAGGATAGAGGTGTTTGAGTTTAATGCGAGCGTCGTTAGAAGTGAAGTGCCACGAGACACCTTTTTGACGTTTGTTTC
>JAISHV010000022.1 GCA_031262495.1 Ruminococcus sp. | reverse complement strand
CTTGCCGAAGAAGACCCTACCTTTAAAACATGGACTGACGAAGAAACAGGGCAGACCATTATCGCCGGAATGGGCGAACTTCACCTCGAAATCATTGTTGACCGTATGATGCGTGAATTTAAGGTCGAAGCAAACGTCGGTGCACCGCAGGTTGCGTATAAAGAAACCGTTAAAAAGTCGGCTGACGTTGACCACAAATACGCTAAACAATCAGGCGGTAAAGGGCAGTACGGACACGTTAAAATCATACTTGAGCCTAATGAATCCGGCAAGGGTTATGAGTTTATCAATAAGGTTACTCAAGGTTCAATCCCCAAAGAGTATATCCCGGCTGTTGACAAGGGTATTCAGGGAGCAATGAAAGCCGGTATTCTTGCCGGATATATGGTTGTTGACTGTAAAGTTACCCTTTATGACGGATCGTATCACGAAGTCGATTCATCTGAAATGGCGTTCTCGATTGCCGGTTCTATGGCATTTAAAGAAGCTATGCGCAAAGCTGACCCCTGTATCCTTGAGCCGGTTATGAAAGTTTCGGTAACCGTTCCCGATGATTTTATGGGCGGCGTAATCGGCGATATAACATCACGCCGCGGACAAATTTTAGGACAGGAAGTAAGCAACGGCACAGCTCAGGTAGATGCGTTAGTACCCTTAGCTGAAATGTTCGGTTATTCAAATACATTGCGTTCAATGACCCAAGGGCGCGGCGTATATGCAATGGAACCGCACAGCTACGTTGAAGTACCGAAGTCGGTAGCAGAAAAAATAATCGGCGCACGTGCTAAAAAGTAAAGGGTTGCCAAGTTAAAAAATATTACCCTATTAAATTTAAACCTAATAAATCCCCCAAAAAATTCAGGATATAAACTTGAATATCATAATCGCTAACAGACTTCCACCATGCTCCCACAGGGGGAGAGGGGTAGGGGGTGCAGGGGGTGTAGGGGAGAGGGGGCGGCGTCACGCCTGCCACTCCGAATAGCCGCCCCCCCTCCCCTCATCCCCTGCAAGACATTCAAACGGACATTCACGACATTCATATGACATCCATCCGACATTCAAACGGACATTCATAGACATTCACAGACATTCACAGACATTCATATGACATTCAAACGCGACATTCACAGTCATTCATAAATTAAAAAAGTAAATTTTAAATTAAATTACCCCAAGGGGTATCAAAATTAACCGTTAAAAATACGGTATCGAAGGAGGAGCATTTCCATGGGAAAGGCAAAATTTGAAAGAAAAAAGCCGCATATGAACATCGGTACTATCGGACACGTAGACCACGGTAAAACAACTTTAACCGCGGCTATCACGAAGTACCTCTCACTCAAAGGTCAGGCTCAATTTGAAGCTTATGACCAAATCGACAAAGCGCCCGAAGAAAGAGAGCGCGGAATCACAATCAACACCGCTCACGTTGAGTATGAGACAGACAAACGTCACTATGCTCACGTTGACTGCCCGGGACACGCCGACTATGTTAAAAACATGATCACAGGTGCTGCACAGATGGACGGCGCAATCCTTGTTGTTGCTGCTACTGACGGTCCTATGGCTCAAACCAAAGAGCACCTTTTGCTTGCTCGTCAAGTAGGCGTTCCTTATATCGTAGTATTCATGAATAAAACTGACCAAGTTGACGACGACGAACTTATCGAACTCGTTGAAATGGATATCCGCGAAACACTTGATAAATACGAATTCCCCGGCGATGATACACCTATTATTAAGGGTTCTGCTTATCAGGCTCTTATGTGCGACAGCAAAGATACCGAAGCTCCCGAATACAAATGTATCAAGGAACTTATGGATGCTGTTGATGATTTCATTCCCACACCTGAAAGAAAAGCGGATCTTCCGTTCCTTATGGCTGTCGAGGACGTATTCACAATCACAGGACGCGGCACTGTTGCTACGGGTCGTGTAGAGCGCGGACAAGTTAAAATCGGCGAAGAAGTTGAAATCATCGGTCTTACTGATGAAAAGAGAAAAACAGTTGTTACGGGTCTTGAAATGTTCCGTAAGAGCCTTGATTACGCTGAGGCAGGTGACAACGTAGGCGCACTCCTTCGCGGTATCAACAAAACCGACATCGAAAGAGGTCAGGTAATTTGTAAACCGGGTTCAATCAAACCTCATACAAAATTCCGCGGTCAGGTTTACGTTCTTTCTAAAGATGAGGGCGGCCGTCATACTCCGTTCTTCTCTAACTATCGTCCGCAGTTCTATTTCAGAACAACTGACGTTACAGGCGTAATCAACCTCCCCGAAGGCGTAGAAATGTGTATGCCCGGCGACAACACAGAAATCGACTGCGAACTCATCACACCGATCGCTATCGAAGAAGGCGTACGTTTCGCTATCCGTGAGGGCGGCAGAACTGTAGGCTCAGGCGTAGTTATCGCGATTAACGCAGAATAAACATAGAGGTTAGAAGTTAGAGGTTAGAGATTAGAATATGAACGCCACATTTATAAGCTGAAAGCAAGGCGTTCATAAGTCTTATATCTCACTTCTAACATCTAACCTCTATTTTCGTGCCCGTAGCTCAGCTGGATAGAGCGTCAGACTCCGACTCTGAAGGTCACCGGTTCGAATCCGGTCGGGCATATTCAGAATACAGAATACAGAGTACAGAGTACAGAGTACAGAGCGACATAACAACTTAAACTAATAAAAACAGAAAAATCTCATTATTGCCTTTATGGCAGTAATGAGATTTTCGTATTTTGGCTTATTCAATCCCGAAATAGCGCAAAACCATAAGAATTACGATTAGAATTACTGTTTGCCCGGCGAGTGCGGCAATCAAAAGTGTAATTACCTTTCGGATTTTGGCATCGAACAACTTCCAAATATAGGTTAAAGCAATTAAGTAACCCGCTATTAAAACTATAATTAATGCAAATATTGCATATATTATGTATATACCTGAAAATAACGCATAAATGCCCAAAAAGACAATTACGTAGATTTCCCCTGCTGTTAAAAGCAAAGAAATCCCCAAACGTCGAGAAATTTTATGAGGGATTATTAACAGGATAACACCGATTATGGCGGCGGCAATTATGACGTTAGTAAACATTATAGTGGACCTCTATGAAACAGAGGACAGATTATATGCGCGACATTCATATTGACATTCAAACGCAGCAACGCTGCGAGACATCTCATCTGTACTCTGTATTCTGTATTCAAGCATCTGTAAGCGTTATCCCATTCTTCCCTAAGGGGATTTTATGGTCGAGACCTACGAATTTGCCGTCTTTTTGCCAGAGGACTTCTTTGACGAAATTATATTTTTCAGTGTCCCATGTTACCCAGTCGTGGTTTAGGAGACCGCCGGTATCGCCTGAATTCGGGTTTAAACACCAGAATGTATGGTGGAGCTTATTCTCTTTTATAAGCTGACGGAGGTAAGTCATCCATTTGAGGTTCGGTTCTCTCATAAAGCCGCCCCATTCGCCGATTAAAAGCGGCGCAATATTCTGTTCATGGATATAAAACCAGTTATCGCCCCAACAGTCCTCCATCAGACTGTCAAAGGTGTAGTTGCCTTGGAACCACGGTTGCTGATAAACAGTCGGACCGTAGTCGTGAGGGGAATACACAAGCTTATTTTGGAATTTCCCGAGGTCAACAGGGAAATCCTTTACCCCGCGCAAGTTGCCGCCCCACCATGAGAAATGGTAATCAGCGGAATTTGTCGATGAATAGTCGCCGTTTTTGCTGATATCCTTCGGGTAAATCTCTAACCCCTCTACCATTATGAGTACATTCGGGTTTTTATCCAAAACAGCTTTTGCGGCTTTTTCGGCTATATATTTCCAGTTGTCGGGGTCTTTTGAATCATTCCATATTGCGCGCGGATTTTCATTCGGTTTGCCGTGGGGTTCGTTCTTGAGGTCATAGGCAATAATGGTATCGTCATTCTTATAACGCTCGGAGCACCACGCTAAAGCGTCTAAAAAGTCCTGCTCGGTGATATTGCCGTTATACCAAACGGCATACATATGCCCCATAGCATCGGTTTTAGCAGAGTGAATGTCCATCATAATCTTTATGCCGTTTGCTCTGCATTGGTCAATTATGTAATCAAAAATCTCAAGGCTCGTCATTCCGTTAAGATAAGAGTTTGTAGCTTGGTTATAATTCGCCTTAGGGTACTCCCCGCTCTTCCACTGTAACAAGAGTTCCGCCGAAATCGGAATACGGAGCAGATTAAATCCATGGTCGGCAATTGAGGCTAACGTACCGTTTAAGTCGGCTGTAGAAATACCGTCAAAGGTGTTTGTGCCGGTATTATAGCCGAACCAGTTAACGCCTGTCATCCATACTTCCTTGCCGTTTTTGTCGATAATCTTTGAGCCGTCTGTAAAAAGCCAGTCGTCAGTTGTCGGTGCGGGAACATCCTTTGCGCTAATGGGTGCGGCGACGTCGGCATCACCCCATGTTGAAGCGTTATTATCATTTCCGCCGACAGTTTCGGCGGCGGTTTTTACAGTACCGATTTTTACAGAGGATTTTGAACCGTCAACACCTTGACCGTTTATAACCTGCATACCGAAAGATACAGACCCGTTTGAGGGGATATCTTTGTTATAATCAAGCGGTGTCGCCGTGATTACACCGTCTTTGATTGCTATGTCTGCATTCCAAAAGTTTTCCATTCTTGCATCTTTTCCCACAACGATAGTAGCTGTCCAACCTGAAACGGCTTTAGTTGTGTTGTTTTTTATTGAGACTTCATATTGAACCGTCGAAGCCGCACCGTCGCCCCAACTGTTTCCTGCATTGATTTCGAGGGTATAATCTTTTGCCGTCGAGGCAGGTTTTGCCGTTGTTGTAGCCGGTTTGGCGGCAGTACTTGCTGCGGTAGTAGTTGTCACCGGTTTGACAGAAGATGTTGCCGCCGCCGTAGCAACGGTTTTCGCGGTTGAAGCTGTTGTAATGTCGGCTTCGGTTTGAGTTACGGCAGTTGTTGTAGTCTCTACAGCGGTTGTCGTAGTCAAAGCAACGGTTGCCGCAGTCGTAACAGAAACTGTACTTTCGGGCGGCGTTTCATTGACAATAACTTCAACATTTGAGTCATTTTCGGCTTCTGTTGCTTCTGTAATTTCAGTAACAACTGTTATCGCCGCTTGAGTTAATTCAGGCTCTGCTTGGGTTTCAATGTCGTCTCCGCCCGAATTGACGGCAAGCAGTACGCTGAGCACCACTACCGCCGCGCATAACACACAAATCGCAATATTTTTCGGGTTTTTGAAAAATTCTAAAATTTCAGATAGTTTTGACATTCGCTGTACCCTCATTAATTTTCGGTAAATTTACCGCATTTGTTTAGTAGCATAAGCATTGAGCGTTTCCGGAGCTTTTTTGCCCGCTAAGAAGTCGTAATACGCCTGTGCCCCGATCATTGCCGCATTATCGCCGCAGAGACTGACAGGCGGAATAAAAATTTTTACGCCCTGATTTTCGCACATTTCGGTAAGTGCTGTCCTGATACCGCTGTTGGCTGAAACGCCGCCCGCAAGCACAAGTTTTTTTAGTCCTGTGTCACCTAAAGCACAGCTGACATTTTCACACAGCATTTCGCAGACGGTTTGTTGAAAAGATGCGCAAATATCCGCTTTGTTGAGTTCAACACCCTTTTGTTCGGCGTTGTGAATTGTATTGACAACGGCTGTTTTAAGCCCCGAAAAAGAAAAGTCGTAGGGTTTTTCTTCGGTCTGGGGACGGGGGTGCGGGAATTTAAAGGCAGTCGGATTACCTTGCCCTGCAAGTTTATCAATCTCAATTCCGCCGGGATAGGGGAATCCGAGTACCCGAGCGGCTTTGTCAAAGGTTTCGCCGGCGGCATCATCACGGCTTTTGCCGAGGAGATTAAAATCTGTGTAATCCTTTACTTCAATTATATTAGTATGCCCGCCGCTTATGACTAAGGCTAAAAACGGCGGCGTAAGTGAACTTTCGGATAAGTAATTCGCGGCAATATGCCCGCTCAAATGGTGAACAGCTACAAGCGGCAACCCCGCCGAAAACGCCAGTCCTTTAGCAAAACTCACGCCTACAAGCAAAGCACCAATAAGCCCCGGTGCATATGTTACGGCTATTGCATCAATGCCGTCAATTGATAAATCGGCATCAGCTAAAGCCTGTTCTGTTACCTCCGAAATACATTCTGCGTGCATACGCGAGGCTATTTCCGGGACAACCCCGCCGAAACGGCTGTGTGTGCTTATTTGTGAAGCTGTAACGTTTGATAAAATCTTTCGCCCGTCTTCAACAACAGCCGCTGATGTTTCATCACATGATGTTTCTATTGCTAAAATTTTCATTTTTTAAGGTTCTCGATTTAAACGGCTAATCTACATAAATAAATGCTTTAATGTCGTTAAATTTAGCTTCACCGATACCGCTGACATTCATAATATCTTCAGGGGATTTAAATCCGACAGTTTCGGCATATTCTACAATCCGTCCGGCGATAACTTCGCCGATACCCGGGAGTTTAATAAGCTCTTCTTTTGAGGCAGTGTTGATATTTATAAGTAATACTGTTGCCGATGTCGTTGTTTCCGGCGGGTTTGTTGTTTCGGTTGTTATTATCGTTGTTACTGCGGTTGAAGTGACAGGCGGCAGGGTTTTTATTATTTCGATTTCGCCGACTGTAATATTATCTTTTATGGCATTGAATTTAGCTTCGCCGATTCCGGGGACATTGCATAAATCCTCAATATATAAAAACAGTCCGTTTTCATTGCGATAAGATATAATACCTTCGGCGGTTTTTTCGCCGATACCGTCAAGGGTAATGAGTAAATCGGCGTTTGCGGTATTTATATTTACTTTTGTTTTTCGGGGAGCTTCAACGGACGGCACATAGTCAGCAGCATCTATTCTTTCGGCAGTACCGTTTACGGTTATAATCTCATCGTCACGGGCTATAACATAATCATCACCGTAATAAACACTGTTCATCACCGGCAACTTGGTTTGAGTATCGGTATGTAAAACGGCAAGCACAAAGCAGGTGAGCAGAGTTACTGCGATAATCACGGCACTGATTATACGTTTTTTCATTAGCGGAATTCCAGATTTTTTGCTGAATGTGCAAATTTATGCCGTAAATTAAATTTACGGCATAACAGCTTTTTAGATGGTGAGCTTAAAGCCTTACAAAGGTACGTTTGATACTATTATGCAATAAAAAAATGAAATGATGTACAGGCGGGCGGTGTAGCAACGCTACGAAGACCGCCCCTACAGATTCCTTGGTTGTTGCCCGACAGCGTTGTAGTACACTGTAAAATCTAAAACTTTACATTTGGAGTAAGCGGACGGATGCAGCTACGCTGCGAGACATACCGCCGCTACGGACATCGTATTTGCTGCCACAGGGGGAGAGGGGTAGGGGGTGCAGGGGGTGTAGGGGAGAGGGGGCGGCGTCATGCCTGCCACCTCGAATAGCCGCCCCCTCGCCCCTCACCCCCTGCAAGACATTCAAACGGACAT
>JAISHV010000021.1 GCA_031262495.1 Ruminococcus sp. | reverse complement strand
TCTCCCCCTGCGGAGTTGCTAAGCTGCGCGATTAAGTCTTACTCACCCTTTTTGTATATTCACTTCAAGCGACATACAAGAAAAAATATCCAATGAGTTCATAAGTGTAAAGTTTAAGTTGGTGCTGGGTACTACAAAGAATACAAATTATATAAGGAATTTCAAAGTGTTTGATAAACTTATCGAAAAAATAATCGAAAAAAATAACCCCACCGTGATGGGGCTTGACCCGAAGCTTGAATATATCCCCGAATTTATCAAAGCCGAAGCCATTTCACAATACGGAAAAACGGCTAAAGCGGCGGCATGGGCGTTATTTGAATTCAACAAAGGCTTAATTGATGCGGCGGCGGAGCTTATCCCCGCGATAAAACCTCAGTCGGCGTATTACGAGATGTACGGCTTTGAGGGTGTGAAGTGCCTCTTTGACACGATAAATTACGCGAAATCTAAGGGCTTGTACGTTATAACCGACGCAAAGCGCAACGACATAGGCGCGACGGCGGAGAGTTATGCTACCGCGTATTTAGGTGAAACAGATATTTTCGGTGAGCGTCAGGCAATGTTTAATTCCGATGCTTTGACAGTCAACGGATATTTGGGGACTGACGGGCTTGCGCCGTTTGTTGCGGCTTGTGAAAATTTTGATAAAGGGATTTTCGTTTTAGCGAAAACCTCGAATAAATCGTCAGGGGAATTACAGGATTTAGAAGTAGACGGCAGAAAAATTTACGAAATAATGGGCAATCTCTGCGAAACCTTAGCGGACGGAAATTACGGCAAATATGGGTATTCGTCAGTAGGCGCGGTTGTGGGAGCAACATACCCGGAACAGCTTACAGAACTCCGTAAAAAACTCCCGCACACGTTCTTTCTTATCCCGGGTTACGGCGCGCAAGGCGGCGGTGCTAAAGGGCTGAAAGGTGCTTTTGACGAAAACGGTCTCGGCGGCATTGTGAATTCCTCACGCGCTATAATGTGCGCTTATAAAACACAAAAGTGCGGCGAAAAAGACTACGCTAAAGCTGCACAAAGAGAGATTTTACGGATGAAAGAAGATTTGCTGCAAAATAAATAATGCATGAAAAGGAAATTAAAAATGCAAAACGCTTTTCTAATGCTTGCCGACGGCACTCTGTTTACGGGGAAAAGTTTCGGGGCACACGGCTCAAAAATCGGTGAAATCGTCTTTGCCACGGGTATGACGGGTTACGCCGAAACGCTTACAGACCCCTCTTACTACGGACAGATAGTTACTCAAACGTATCCGTTGATTGGGAATTACGGGATAAATGAAGCGGATTTTGAATCCGCGAAATCGGTTGTGTCGGGTTATATAGTGCGGGAATTTTGTGAAAATCCTTCAAATTTTCGCTGTGAGGGGAAACTCTCTGAATTCTTAAAATCTCAAAATATAATCGGCATTTGTGATATTGATACCCGCCACTTAACTAAAATAATCCGCGAACACGGCGTTATGAACGGCATTATAACTACAGAACCGATTACCGAAAAGGGAAAACTCCTTGAAGAAATCAGAAGCTACAGCGTAAAAGATGCCGTTACAAGTGTTACAACTGAACAAACAAAAGTGTATTTGCCCAAAGAAATCCCATCAGAGAAACTGTTGAATATTGTTTTGATGGATTTCGGCTATAAATATAATATAAGGCGCGAGCTGGAAAAACGCGGCTGTAAAGTTACTGTAGTAGGCGCGCATACGACAGCCGAAGAAATTATAAACCTAAAACCCGACGGCATAATGTTAAGCAACGGACCCGGCGACCCCGAAGAGAACATTATCCCCGTAGAGAATCTTAAAAAACTCACTAAATCGGGTATCCCGATGTTCGGAATTTGCCTCGGGCATCAGCTGATGGCACTCGCAAATGGTGCGAAAACCGAAAAGCTGAAATACGGACACAGGGGAGCTAATCAGCCGGTAAAGGATCTCTTTACCGACCGCACATTCGTTACATCCCAAAACCACGGTTACGCCGTGATAAATGACAGTGTGGACTGCGGATGGGGAACAGTCAGCCACGTAAACGCCAACGACGGCTCAAACGAAGGTATCAGATATAAGGATTTCCCGTGCTTTACAGTACAGTTTCACCCGGAAGCCTGCGGCGGACCGCATGATACGGCGTTTTTGTTTGATGAATTTCTTTCGATAATAAAAAAACAATAGCAGATACGAACATAAAAACCCCGCCTTGTTTTCATTGAAACAAGGCGGGGTTTTCTGTTTTCTTGTGTTATACTAATATGCATTTAAAAAATTGATTGAATTTGCTTTTTAAAAAAACGGGCGACCGAGGGCGGTCGCCCCTACAGAGTTTTATTGTTCCGTAGGGGCGGATGCGCCACGTAGCAACGCTACAACGCCCGCCCACACATCATTTCATTTTTTCAATTGCATAAGTATCAAAATTAAAAATATCTTGACAAACATTAAATTTTTATGTATAATATAAATTAGGAAATTATATTCAATTTTTAAAATGGTCAAATTACATGAAACTCAAAAAAAGCAGAACCCTGCTTCATAGAATTTTAGCCCCCTTGCTCGCCGCTACGCTTTTGCAGATGATCGTTTTGTCACTCATCGTAGTGTGTTCGGGTATTCCGAATGAACTTAATGATAAATCGGCTGAGAATATTAACGGACAGCTTTTGTCTGCTTCCTTGGTTTTAGCGGCGTCTATAGATTCAAAAACGCCTGATTTTACGGAGCTTATTGCCGCTTCCGACCGAACACTCCGATATATCCTCAAGACCATGTATATTAATGAAATTTCAGCTTCAGAGGAAGCGAATTTCTTAAATTCAAACAAGGATAAAGAACGCTTCATAAGCCTTATGTATGAAGATTTAATCAAAGCCGGCATAGATTACGGCGCGTCCGCTTCGTTTATCATTATGGCGGACAGTGCTGACGAGCAAGACCCCGACTTAGCTCATTCGTTCCCGGCGGTAATGGCGGTGCGCCCGTCTCATACATCAAATACGCTCTCGCTTTTGCGCGGAAGCCGTGCTATCGCCGTTGCCCATAACTTGCCGCTCGATGCCTCTCACCATGAAACTATTAAATATTCCCCCGGCGATAACGATGCCTCGCGCCATAATATGGATTTCTTCTGGAAACCCTTTTTAGCGGCTAAAGAAAACCCTGCCGGAGCCGCGACTGATTTGGGGTATTTCTCATTCCCGTTTTACCTTGAACGCCAAAGCGGCGCGCAATCTATGATTGCAGTATCAATACCGCTTCGTTTAGGTGACCGTGTCATCGGTGTTTTAGGGTATTGTTTTACGACAGAAGAAATTTTCACCGAAAAAATCAAACAAATGCAGTATGATACACCTCATGCACAAAACGCCTCGCTCCTGCTTGCTTCTTTTGAAAACCGCAGTGTCGATGAATTTGAAATAGAGGAAAACAGCCCTCTTAATATTACGCCGAAATTCAGTTTTGATGCTGCACATATTTCATACGAAACAGGCAATGTCATTGATTTAATACCGAGTCCGGAATTCCCCGAACTCCTTGTTTCGGATAAACTCACCTATAACGGCGAGGAAGCCGTCGCCGCCGTGAGTGATTTAAATGTCTATAACGCCGTCTCCGCCTATAACTCCGAACGCTGGGGTCTTGTCTTGGTATCATCTCAGTCGGAAGTCTTTTCCTTGGCGCGGAGCGTTTCGTGGATTTTCGGTATACTCATTTTCTTATCTACTTTAGATGCCGTTTTAATGGCTGTCTTTGCTACACGCGGACTTACAGGCGGCATTAAAAAAATCGCAGACGGTATTCGCCCCGACGGCGTAATCCCTGTTATCGACAACGACTCAGAGGAAATCTATAAACTCTCACGTGCTTTGTCGGAGGCGGCTATCCAGCGCGAACTCGACCGCGCCGAAATTCAAGCCGAACACGAACGATTCCGTATTGCACTTTTAACCTGCAATCAGCATTTTATTGATTATGACGTAGAATCAGATACCCTCGTACTCGATCTCTTAACAGACGGTAAGATTGTACAGCACATATATGAAAGATTCCTCGACAGGCTTTTGGATCTCGATATCTGCCTGCCCGAAGACATAACCACAGTTGCCGAATTCATGCGCGGTCAAGTCAGCGAAACTATTACCCGCTCTGTAAAAGCCTTTGACGGTACATGGCACTATATCCGTTCGCGCCCCTACTATATCTATGACGACACAAGCGGTAAACTGATCAGAACAATAGCTTGTTTAAGCGACGTCACCGACGAAAAGAAACTTGATACCCGCTATGACGCTGATACAAAACACGATTTAACTACGGGCTTTATAAAGAGTGAATACGGCATACACGCCGCAAGGGAATATTTGGGTATAGTTTCGCCCGATATCTATGCCGCAGCCGCTTTGATAATCGTTAATTTCAGGTATTTCACCGATAAATACGGGCGTTTCTTCTCTGATGCTTTGATGTATGAGACAGCACGGATAATCCGCAAATATATCCGCGAAAGTTTTGTTATTACCCGTGAATCATCAAATGAAATATCCATCATCGGTCAGACAGAAACAGATGTAAAAGCGGCGCGCCGTCAGGTAAAAACCGCGATAGACAAAATTATCGCCGAAAGCTATGCCCTCGAGCTCTCCGACAAAGAACCCGAACGCATAGAAATCAAAGCCGGTATCTATATAAACAACGAAGCAAAATCAATCCCCGTTACAAAACACCGCGCCGAATATGCCTTAGCCGCCGCCGTAAAAAATATTACGGGCGAACGGGCGGTATTTTGGGTTGACGCAGATGCTGACTATGATTTTTCCGTCAAAGAGGATATATATTCGATTATTGAGTCTGTCAGTGTATCAGACAGTTATACCGTAGATTCGTCCGACCTTTCGACATTCACATTCAATATTTTAGAAAAAACATCCGATATAAATTCGGCTATACAGATGCTTCTCGGGCGTTTCGGCGAGGATTTCGGCTTTTCACGCGTTTTGATGTATACATTTGACCGCATAGGCTTGACATTTACATTATCGTGGCAGTGGAATACATACGGCAAAGAGAAAACAAAAAAAACAAGCGTCTCCGTGAGTGTTTCAGCCCGGGATGAATTCAGCGAAACTCTAAGCGGCACCGATTTTATTATAATCGACAATACGTCGGCGACTTTCCCGGAGTTTTTCAGGGCTTCTCTGCAAATAGCCCCCGGCGATGCGGCTCTCGTTATTCCGTGTACCGACGGCGTATCGGCGTTTGGGTGTGTAGTATTTGAAGCTGAAAAATCGCAGATTGACTCATCTGATTTTGATGAAATTGCGGCGAATGTGAAACTTCTCAGTGCATATTTCTCAAAATCGCGCTCAACCACAGAATCAAAGGCGAAATCAGACTTCCTGTCAAAGATGTCCCACGAAATCCGTACGCCTATGAACGCTATAATCGGTATGACGACGATAGCGATGAAAGACAAGGAAAATACCCCGAAACAGGCTGATTATCTCAAAAAGATAGACTATTCGGCTAAATATCTGCTGTCGCTCATTAACGACATTTTAGATATGTCGCGTATTGAGAGCGGCAAAATAAAGACAGAGATTACGGTTTGTGACTTAGATGAAATTTTAGGCGGACTTGACAGTATTATAGGTTCACAGTGTGAAACGCGAGGCATTAAATATACAGTAAAAGACAGCGCGCAATTCCGCCGCTTCCTTTCTGACCCCCTTAAACTTAATCAGATATTTATGAACCTTTTGGGCAACTCGGTAAAATTCACCGAACCGGGCGGCGAGATAATTTTCACTGTTTCATCAATAGATGATATCGGCGAAAAGAAATCCCTCTTTTTCTCCGTCCGCGACACGGGCATAGGTATCAGGCGCGAAAGATTGGAAAGAATATTTGAAGCGTTTGAACAAGAAGACGTATCGACTGCCCGTCAATACGGCGGCACAGGGCTCGGACTGCCGATTGCCTCCTCGTATGCTGCTATGCTCGACGGCGAACTTAAAGTAGACTCCGAACCCGGGCGCGGCACGGAATTCTATTTCACTATTCCCGTAGAACCCGTAAACGAATCCGCCGCAAGCCCTCAAACCTCTGCGCCGACAGAAACCGCCGAAAGTAATTTTAAAGGCAAACACATTTTAGTAGCAGAAGACGACGAACTCAATACCGAAATAGCAAAGACTCTGCTCGAAGCGGAAGGCTTTATCGTAACCTGTGCCGAAAACGGAGCGATAGCCCTGAAACTCTTTACGGAGTCAAAAACAAACACATTCGACGCAATTTTAATGGATATCCGAATGCCCATAATGAACGGCTTGGAGGCGACCTCCCGCATAAGACATTCCGAACGCCCCGACGCAAAAAGTATTCCGATTATCGCCCTCTCGGCAAACGCATTCCCCGAAGATATTGAAAACAGCAAAAACGCCGGAATGACCGACCACGTAATTAAACCGCTGGATATGAGGGTTTTGATGGGGAAACTTAGAAAAATGATAACACAGAAGACAGAGGACAGAGGACAGAAGACAGATTTTGAACGCTCGGATTTCAGCTGAAATTATGTGATTATCAGCGGGTGGTTCCGTAGGGGCGAACTGCGTTCGCCCGTTCCACCTCAAACCGTCCTACTGCATATTCAAACTTCTACGCGGTGAGCATCTTAATAATCAGTAATACTTCCATCGCGAATCAACTGCGCGGTTGCCGCGCCCGCCCCTACATCAAATATATGAAGAAACTTTTTGACATTTTAATAAAACTCTCCCCCTTCCTAATGATAGCCATCTGTATATTCTTTTTCTGGAAGAATTTCAGGGGTGTGCCGCTTTCGGAGCTTGCCGGGACGATTATCAGCTATGTGCCGCCTGAGCCGCTGCTTGCCGCCGTCATTATTATTCTGATGTTTTTGCTGAAATCTTTGTCGGTGGTCTTCCCCATGGTCGCCCTCATTGTTGCTTCGGGTATGATGTTTCCGCTGCCTGTTGCACTTCTTATTAACTCAATCGGCATACTCACAATGCTCACAATGCCCTATATTATCGGGCGTTTTGCCGAAGCGGAACTTGCCGAAAAATTACTTCAAAAATATCCGAAACTTCAAAAAATCCACGAATTTCAAACCCAAAACGAATTTTTCGTCTCCTATTTTCTGCGGGTATTGAATTTGCCCGCCGATGTTGTCAGTATGTATCTCGGGGCTGTGAAAACGAAAGCTTCCCGGTATTATTCAGGTTCATTTTTAGGGATTTTGCCCGGTTTGATTTTTACGACAATCGCCGGAGCGGCTGTTGATGACCCGCTTTCGCCGCAATTTATCGGAGCTATTGCTATTGAAATTGTTTTTTCGGTCGGATCGGGCGTAGGGTATGCTATTTACAAAAAAAAGAAAGCTTGAATAATATAAAAAAAACTACGCGGTGAGCATCTTAATTTTCTGAAAGACTCCCATCGCGAATTCAAAGTTTCTGAAATGGGGTTTAGGGGAAAACTCGTGGACAACTGTTCTTTCAAAGAGTTTTCCCCCAAAAAAGAAAGAAAAAAATATAAATGAATGAAATAAAAATAACCACCGAATATATTACACTTCAACAGTTGATGAAATTTTCAGGTGCTGTAGCTATAGGCTCGGAAGCAAAAATACTTATTCAGTCAGGGAAAGTAAAAGTCAACGGCGAAATTTGTTTAATGCGCGGAAAGAAAATGCGTATCGGCGATAATTTTGAATACAATGGTGAAAGTTATACAGTAGTTTAGAAAAATAATGTATATCAAGAATTTAAAAATAAACGGTTTTCGCAACCTGCGTGATATTGAAATAAATTTTGGTGAAAACACAAATTTCATCACAGGCGAAAACGGACAGGGCAAAACGAATATCTTAGAGGCACTGTGGCTTTTGACGGGAGTAAAGAGTTTCAGGCGGGCTAAAGAGTCGGCGTTTTTTTGTAATACCGAAAATCTTCCGATTGAAATTACAGCTCTTTTTGAAAATTCACAGAGAACACAGGAAATACTTCTTAAAAATGACGGAAAAAAGCGCGAAACGACTTTGAACGGTGTCGCAATAGAAAGTCAGTCAAAGCTTTTCGGGAATCTTTTGTGCGTGGTGTTTTCACCGTCTGATATTGAGATTGCGACAGGTTCACCTGACTTGCGGCGCGGTTTTTTGGATATAGCGATTTCGCAAATTAAGCCATCCTATGTTCAAGGACTGATTCGCTATAATCACATACTCAAACAGCGCAACGCCTGCTTAAAGAGCGATTCAATAATCGACACTGAAATTTGGGACAATCAGCTTGACGCGGTGGGCGCTTCAATTGCGTTATACCGAAAGACTTATATCAACGCTTTAAATAAGACAGCGGCTGAAATTTACGCCGCCCTCACAGGCAAAAAGGAAACATTTGAAGCAGTATATCAAAGCGGCGTAAGCCGGAAGTTTGCAGAACTTGCAGGCGATACAGGCTCCGCAAGGGCGATATTTTATTATTATTTAAAGAAAAACTCAGACCGCGACAGACAATACGGATTCACATCAACGGGTATTCACAGAGACGACTTGAAATTTTTGATAAACGGCAAAGAAGCAAACCTCTATGCCTCTCAAGGGCAAAACCGCTCCGCCGCACTCGCCCTGAAACTTTCACAAGCACAGCTTCTATATGAAGAAACAAACGAAAAAGCAGTAGTCTTGCTTGATGACGTATTCTCAGAACTTGATGAAACAAGAAGAAATTTTCTTAAAGAAAGCCTACCCGGCTATCAAAAAATAATCACCGGGACAGACAAACAGAGCTACGCTGATACGATAATTAAATCGGGAAGAATTGAGATTTAGAAAATGTATTTAGGCGAAAACATCTACATCAAAAACGCCGACATCATCGGGATATTCGACATAGAAAAAACATCAACCCAAGCCGATACAAAAAATTACTTATCACGGCTCAAAAAAAAGGCTGTAACTATTACCTATGAAATGCCGAAAAGTTTTGTTGTTACGCGTGACAAAACTTATATTTCAGAAAAATCAGTGATAACTTTAAAATCAAGATTGAGAAATTTATATTAAATTAAATAGAAAAGAGAAAACTAAAATGAGCAAATTCTACATTACAACAGCAATAACATATGCATCAGGCACTCCCCATATCGGGAATTGTTACGAAATCGTTTTGACAGATGCCGTAGCGCGCCACCGCAGGGCTTTGGGGGATGACGTATATTTTTTGACGGGTTCTGATGAACACGGACAGAAGATTGCCGAAAAAGCGGCAGCAGCCGGGGTTACGCCGAAAGAGTTTGTGGACAAAACCGTTGCCGCAATTGAGGAAATTTGGCGTTCTTTTAATACTACCTTTGATAAATTTATCCGCACGACCGACCCCTATCACGAAAAAACCGTGCAGAAAATTTTTAAGAAACTCTACGATAAGGGCGACATATATAAGGGCGAATATGAGGGTATGTATTGCACGCCGTGTGAGAGCTTTTGGACGTCCTCACAGCTTCAAGACGGAAAATGCCCCGACTGCGGGCGTGAGTGTATTCCCGCTAAAGAAGAGGCTTATTTTCTCAAGCTCTCAGCTTTCCAAGGCTGGCTTGAACAATTCATTGAAGAAAACCCGGACTTTATCTATCCCGAGAGCCGCAAAAAAGAAATGCTCAATAATTTTATAAAACCCGGGATTTTAGACCTCTGCGTTTCGCGTACAACCGTAAAATGGGGAATTCCCGTTGATTTTGACCCGAAACACGTTATCTATATCTGGATTGATGCTTTGAGTAATTATATTACGGCGATAGGCTATGACACCGAAACGCCGACTGAACAATTTCAAAAACTCTGGGGCGCGGATTTACAAATAATCGGAAAAGACATCATGCGTTTTCACTCGATTTATTGGCCGATAATTCTGCATTGCCTTGACTTGCCGCTGCCCCGTCAGATTTTCGGGCACGCGTGGCTTCTCTCGGGCGGCGACAAGATGAGCAAGAGCAAGGGGAATACTATCTATTCTAAAGAGCTGATTAAATTCTTCGGCGTGGACGCGGCGCGGTTTTACCTTTTACAGGCAATGCCTTTCGGCGACGACGGCGTTATAACTTATGAGAATGTCATAAGTGTATTTAACACAGATTTGGCAAATAATATAGGCAACCTCGTTTCACGCACCATTTCAATGTCTCAAAAATATTTCGGCGGCATAATAGGAACTCCGCACAATACAGAAGAATTCGACAAAGATTTAATCGAAACAGCTTTCCTGTGCCGTGATAATTACCTCAAAAACTTTGAAACCCTCCACATAGCCGATGCAATAAAAAATATAACGGATTTAGGACGGCGGCTGAATAAATACATCGACGAAACCACTCCGTGGGTTTTAGCAAAAGACGAAACTAAAAAGGAGCGTTTAGGAGCTGTAATTTATAACCTCTTAGAGGGTATTAGATTCATAGCGGTAATGCTCATTCCGATTATGCCCGAAACGTCAGAGAAAATCATCAAAGCTTTAGGCAATCCGCCGGAAAATTTAGAAAGCCTATGTAATTTCGGCGGACTAAAAGCAGGCGGCAGCGTTCAAACAATAGAAAACCTCTTTATTCGGATAGATGAGAAGAAGATGATAGAGGAGATTGAGAAATATCGTGAGAATGAACAATGAAACATCTGATGAAAAAGCAGAAGCATATGATAATTTAATGAAATTAATAAAAAAGGTAGAACCGCCGATAACGGACGACAGAGAAGAATGGTATAAACATCTTGATGAAAAATACAATAGCATTGAAAGATAATGTTCCACGTGGAACAATCAAAATTTAGGAGGAAATTTTATGTCTACAAGAGAAATGTTGAATTTATATATAAATATATTGCCTGATGAAGCAATTGATAAAATGGAGAAAATCGCAATCGAATATGGCGTTAAACCGGAATTACCCGTAAAAAGTCTTGAAGAACGTGCCGAAGGTATCAGAATTTTAAAAAGTCTAAGCAAAAAAGTCGATCACGAAGTTGACGGCAGAGAGGAATGGTATAAGCACCTTGACGAAAAATATGGAAGTTCTGATTGATTCGGATGTATTATTAGATTATATTTTGGTGAGAGATGAATTTTATGCGGACGCTGTTAAGATTATGGATTTACTTTTAGCCGGACGGTTTAATGGTTTTGTTTCTGTGCTTGCTTTGACAAATATGTTTTATACGCTCCGTAAAGATTTTGACACGAACGAACGTAAAAATCTTTTGATTGGACTTAACAAAACCTTGACTTTTTGTAGCGTGACCGCCGAAATGGTTATAAACGCCCTTAAAAACACCAAATTCACCGACTTTGAAGACTGCGTTCAAACAGAGTGCGCAAAGAGCATAAACGCCGACATTATAATCACACGAAACTTAAAACATTATAAACACTCTCCCATCAGAATTTACAGCCCTGATGAGTTCATCAAACTTTTCAGCGTTACATAAATTGTTCCACGTGGAACAATCAAAACAAAACAATTCAAGAACTTAAAATGAAAAAACTCCTAAAAGTCATCTTCTCGCGGAAAATCGTTATATTTTTGCTGCTCCTATTACAGATAGGCGTTTTCGGTGCGGGGGTTTTCTTTTTAAATGAAATGTGGCGGTATGCTTACTTTTTTTTCAATGCATTGTCGATTGCCGCCGTAATTTACATTTTAAACACGAATGAAAATCCTGCTTATAAAAATGCTTGGATTTTGCCGATTACGGTCATTCCATTGTTTGGGATTGCCGCCTATGTTTATACGAAATTTCAGCCGGGGCGGCGAAAACTCAAACAAAGTTTCAGGGAACAACACACCCACGGCAAACGCCTTTTATATGAAGACAGAGATACAAGACTTGAACTTGAGGATTATTACCCCGAATTTTCAGGGCTTTCTAAATACCTCAAAGAACAAGGCTGTCCGATTTATAAAGCGAAAACGGTAGAATATTTTGATACCGGCGAAACTTTTTTTGAGAAATTTAAAACGGATTTAAAATCCGCCGAGAAATTTATTCTGATAGAATTTTTCATAGTTGATGTCGGTTCTGTATTTGATGAAACATTTGAAATTTTAAAAGAATGTGCAAAACGGGGCGTTTCAGTGAAATTTATGTATGACGGCATGGGCAGTCAGATAATCCTGCCGTCTCATTTTGAACGCCGAATTTCTGCTGTAGAAAATATCGAGTGCAGGGTTTTTAACCCTATGCGCCCGCTTGTTTCAACGATTCAAAATAACCGCGACCACAGAAAAATTGTAGTCATAGACGGCGAAATAGCCTATACAGGCGGCGTAAATTTAGCTGATGAATATATGAACCGCAAGGTTTTATACGGGCACTGGAAAGACAACGCTATCCGCTTCACGGGAGAGGCTGTATGGAGTTTTACGGTGGCATTTTTTGAGCTTTGGAATGTTGCCCCGATGGACGCGAAACGCCGATTTGAATTTATTACACCGGATACGCTTGAATTCAAAGTGAAAATTAAGAAGCGATTTACACTGAAAAAGCTTTCCCCGATAATTTTTAAAACAGATGAAATTGTAAAATACCGAAAGCACTTAGCGGGCGACAAAGGCTTTATAATTCCCTATAACGATTCGCCGCAGGATAATGAAAATGTCGGCGAGTCGGTTTATCTCGAGATAATAAACCGTGCCGACAGTTATGTATTTATTACGTCGCCGTATCTTGTTATCGACCACGAAATGTATTCAGCGTTGACATTCGCGGCTAAACGCGGGGTCGATATAAGGCTTTTGCTCCCGAAAATCCCCGACAAACCCTATATGCAATATATAGCAAGGTCGTTTTACAGAAGTCTTATAAACGCCGGTGTGCGGATTTTTGAATATACACCCGGCTTTATCCACGCGAAAACGTTCATAAGCGACAGCAATATCGCCACAGTCGGCAGCGTGAATTTAGACTACCGTTCACTCTTCTTGCACTATGAATGCGGCTGCGTTTTAATAGGCTCAAAAGAAATAAAAAAAATCCGCGCGGATTTTATAAATACCCTCGAGGTGTCACAGGAAATAACAATCCAAACAATTCAAAATTTCAATCCCGTTAAAGAATTGATTGGGATTATTCTTAAGGTTTTTGCACCGCTTTTATAATTAATAATGCAGAATGCAGAATTTAATAAATAATTCTGCATTCTGCATTATTCATTCTGCATTATTAACGATCCTGCCCATCACAGCCCTATCATTCCCTGCGAAATCTTTAAACACATTTATTTCATTAAACCCTGCCCGGCGGAGGATTCGCTTTACTTCTAAGGCTTGGTCCTCACCGATTTCAAACAGCATCATACCATCAGGTGCAAGACTGTTTTTCCACACAGGCACAATAAGGCGGTAAAAATCCAAACCGTCAAAACCGCCGTAGAGGGCAACCTCCGGCTCGTGCTTGATTTCAGCCTGACGCTTGTGCATATCTGCTTTAGAAAGATACGGCGGGTTGCAGACGATAACATCAAATTTTTTGAGTGAGCCCGAATCGGTTCTGAAACTCTCTAAACACGCCGTTTTTGTTACATCGCCGCGAACAAGCGGTACTGAAACGCCGTGTTTTTTTTCATTGAAATTATAAAACGGAAACGCCAATGTAGAATTCTCTACAGCTCTCACATCTGCTCCGGGGAAAATAGTTTTAAGCGTAATCGCGATACAGCCCGAACCTGTGCAGAGGTCAATTATCATAGGAGTTGAGTTGTTTCGCACTTTTAAGAAGCTTTTGGTTAATTCAATCAAAAGCTCTGTCTCCGGGCGCGGAATCAGCACGCCTGTATTGACTTTAAAATCCAAGCCGTAAAATTCCCAGTGCCCTATTATATATTGCAAAGGCTTGTGTTCAAAAAGGCGTTCGTGTACAACCTTATTCATTGCCGTCAAACGCCCGGGCAGGATTTCCGCATCGGGGTCGTTTATGATATCTTTGTGCTGCATTTCACCGATATCCTCGGCTATAATAATTGCCTCGTGGCGGGCTTCTTCGGGGGTTCGCGTTACACTGCGCAGCTGACTTTCTAAATGTTTGAGGATTTCTCCGTATTTCATTTGTCATAACTCCTATCTATTTTAAAAAAATTTATCGTTAATTTTTAGTTTGTTTTTGCTGATTGTGCGGGCGGGGGCGCCCGCCCCTACAAATTGTATTCAATTTTGGGGGTCTGTAGGGGCGACCGCCCTCGGTCGCCCGTTGTTTCAGAGCAAATTAAATCAATTCTTTAAATGCATATTAGTATCAATCATCTTCATCAGGATTTTCAAGGGTTTCTTCTGAATCAAAAATTTCATCAAAATCATCAATACAGTGTTTAATAAGCTGTGTTTCAAAACCGCGCCGGGTGAGTTGTGCATAGATTTTTCGGAGTTTATCTTTGTCGCGCAAATCTTCGGCGGTATAATTTTTTTCTAAAAACCATCTTACCATGCGTTCCGGGTCATAGTCAGAAGCTTCATTGAATTCATTTAAAGCCGCCTCAATCGTTTCTTCCGTCAAACCTCTCTGTAAAAGCTCGCGGCGAACGCGGGTTTCACCTAATTTCTTTGTGAACATCAGTTGGCGTATACATTTGGCTGCATATCGGCTGTCATTTATAATACCGAGTTCCCGCAGCTCTTTAATTGCCGCAGCGGCGGTATCTTTCGGAAAATCCCGCGAAAGCTTGCGCATCAGCGTTTTTTCCGAATAGTCTTTATAACTCAGATAATGATAAGCGGTGTAAATGCATTTTCTGGACGAATCGTTCATTTTCGTTTTCTTTTTCGTTTCTTATATAAATTAAATTATGGTTTTCTTAAAGCGGCTTTTTTAAAATTGCTCCATCTTTTCTTGACACTTAGTATATAAGTTATTTAATACTCTTTCATTAAAGCGGTTTTTTCTTAATTGCCGCGTTTTCTCGCGGGTAACACAAAGGCGTTGGCTTTATTTTTTTTATCTTAAAAATCTTGCGCGCATCACCGTTACATAAATTATAAGAAATAATTTCAGTAAGTTCTCCGCCGCATTTTGTGACAGTGTTTCGCGCCGCACTGAATTCTTCGTTGCCGCCTTTGAGCGGACAAAAGCAGCCTCCGACTTTAACATAGGGCAAACAGTATTCCGTGAGTGCCGGCAAAGCCGCTACCGCACGTGCGGTAACTATATCAAAACTTTCACGCAAATCGGGATTGTTTTTTATATCCTCAGCTCTCATCTGAATTATTTCATATGAAAGAGACAATTCTTCGCGCAGGAATTTCAAAAACTCCACGCGTTTATTATTGCCCTCTATTAAAGTAAGCCGAATATCTTGCCGCATATTTAAAATAGGAATCCCCGGAAACCCCGCGCCTGTTCCTATATCCGCGACTGTCGCATTTAAAGGTATTTCACATCTTTTCAGGAGTTCAAGACTATCGGCGAAATGTTTTATATTAATTTCTTCGGGGTCAGTGATTGCAGTGAGGTTTACTTTTTCATTATATGAAATTAAAACCTCCGAATAAACCGAAAATTTTTCTATTTGTAGATCGGTGGGCGTGAAGCCCATTTCTGAAAGTATTTTTTTTAGCATTTGTTATTTTATTAAAATTAATTTTCTTCATCTACTGTTTTTGTGAATGTAAGATGGATGTCAGAATGAATGTCATATGAATGTCTGTGAATGTCCGTTTGAATGTCGGATGAATGTCAATATGAATGTCGTGAATGTCACGTTTGCATGAACTTGTCAGGGGGGAGAGGGGGTGGGGGGGGCTCACCGCCCCCCACTCTTCAGCCCCGCCCACACAATCCCGGCCCCCTGACAAAGTCATGCAAACGTGACATTCACGACATTCATATTGACAATCATCCGACATTCAAACGGACATTCACAGACATTCATACGACATCGTAGCCGAAAATTCATCTGTCTTCTGTCTTCTCGCTTCTGTCTTCTGGAATGACATTCAAACGCGACATTCACATTCTGTACTCTGTTTTGACACAACACCAAAAATAATTTAAATTAGTGATAAAAAATGAAATTCTCAGAATTCCGAAATGATTTAATAAAATACTTCCCAAACACTGATTTTTCTGCTGTTCCGGAAGAACTCAATATAGTTGATGTCAGTGACTCTACCGAACGAATGGGCAAGGGTTTTATCTTTGCGGCTGTCCGCGGCAAAAATTTTGACGGTCATAATGCCGCTTCTGATATGATGAAAGCGGGAGCGGCGGCTTTTGTCGTTGAAGAAGATTTAGGTTTGCCCCACCAGATAATTACACCCGATTCGCGTAAATTCTACGGCTACCTGTGTGCAGCATTTTTTGAGCATCCCGAACGCCGTATGAAATTCGCTGCTGTCACAGGTACAAACGGAAAGACCACAACTGCATCACTTGTCGCACAAGTGTTAATATCAACTAAAATTAAAACAGGCTTAATAGGCACAACAGGAGTTTTTATAGACGATGAACAAATCCGCGACGGGAAGAACACATCACCTCCGGCTTATGAATTTTACTCAGTTTTAGCAGAATTTGCCAAAGCAGAAGTTAAAAAAGTCATAATGGAAGTGTCGTCGTTCGCCTTAGCTCAAAGCAGACTCGGACCTGTGCGTTTTACTGTCTCGGCTTTTACGAATCTGACACAAGACCACTTAGATTATCACGAAAATATGGACGAGTATTATGAAGCGAAAAAGAAGCTTTTCACGGATTTCACGGATATTTCTTTAATTAATACTGATGATGAATTCGGAAAAAAACTCTATGGTGAAATTTCGGGCGAAAAATACGAGTACGGTATGAATAAAAAGGCGCATATCCACGCCTCGGCATTACAGCTTTATACCGATTGCACACGTTTTCGTCTGACGGCGGGCAATGAGACCTTAATCATTACGACAAAACTTATCGGTGAATATAACGTCTATAACACAGAAGCGGCTATCGGTATATGTACAGTTCTCGGCGTATCAATAAAAAATATTGCACGTGCTTTGGAAGTTGCTCACGGACCGGACGGACGTACGGAAGTTATACCGTGCAGCAGGAATTTTTCGATAATCCGTGATTATGCCCATACACCTGACGCTTTGGAGAATGTACTCAAAGCTCTGCGGCAGGCTTGTAACGGCAGACTTGTTGTACTCTTCGGCTGCGGCGGAGACCGTGACCGCGAGAAACGTCCGATTATGGGGCGTATCGCAACGGAAAACGCTGATTTTACGATTGTTACATCCGATAATCCGCGAAATGAAGACCCTGTTGATATAATTGAAGAAATTCTGACGGGGATTTCTGTTCGTAAGCCTGTAATAAGTATTATCGACCGTAAAACTGCAATACGTTATGCTATTGAAAATGCTATGCCGGATGACCTTTTGCTGCTTGCCGGAAAGGGACACGAAACGTATCAGATTTTAGCGGGCGGGGTTACTATACCTTTTGACGAGCGTAAAATCTGCTCCGATATTCTGTCGGAATATTACGCGCCGATGTTTGACCGGAAGCGTATTATGACTATTTCGGCAGCTGAAATTCTGATACAGACAAACGGAATCCCCAAACAGCTCAATCATTTAGATAAACGTGTCAATATGACAGACTTTTATATCGACACGCGTGCTCCTGTTTCGGGCGGCGTTTATATAGGAATCAAAGGCGACCATTATGACGGGAATGATTTTGTAAAGAATGCGTTTGAAAAAGGTGCGGCTCTTGCTATTACCGAAAAGAATGATTTTGAACATCCTTGTATCCTTGTCAAAAACGGGCGCACAGCCCTTATGGATATAGCGGCGTTCCACAGAAAGAGGATGACAGCGCTTGTAATAGGCATCACAGGTTCTGTCGGGAAAACAACAACAAAAGATATGATTGCCTTAGCGATGAGTTCGGGCAAGACGGTTTTTAAAACCGAGGGCAACAACAACAACGAAATCGGCGTACCTTTGTCACTCTTGAAAATGAATGATACAGCGACTTGTGCTGTTATTGAAATGGGTATGTCTCACTTCGGTGAAATATCAAAGCTAAGCGGATGTATTGCGCCTGATATCTGTGTAATTACGAATATAGGTTTTGCGCATATTGAAAATTTTGAATCACAAGAAGAAATCTTAAAGGCAAAACTTGAGATATTAGACGGTGCTTCAAAGACTGCCCCCCTTGTGGTGAACGGAGACGACCCGCTTTTAAAAAATTTACAGGAACGCTATGAACGCCGCCGAAAGGTAATTACATTCGGTATTGAGAACCAGAACGCGGATTATGTAGCTGTAGATATTCATCATCACAATGACCGATCGCAATTTTCCGTAAAAAAAGGCGGTGAATATATCGCAGACGTGGAAATTTACGTCAGAGGCGGGCATAATATCATTAATGCACTTTGTGCCGTTACCGTCGCCGACATAGCGGGGATTAAACCGGCAATAGCGGGCAGATTCTTATCGGCATATCAGCCCGGGTTCTTGCGTCAGAATATTGAAAAGCGCGGACAGCAAACTGTCATTACCGATTGTTATAACGCCTCCCCCGCCTCAATGGAAGCCGCTCTTAAAATGCTCGGTGAAATGGAAACCAAACCGGGCGCAAGACGTGTCGCAGTCTTAGCGGATATGCTTGAACTGGGGCAGCGTTCAAAAGAACTCCACGAAAAAGTAGGCGAAGCCGTCGTTAAAAACGGTATTGACCTCTTAGTATGTTTCGGCAATGACGCAAAATATATAGCAAAACGTGCCGATGAATTAGGTATGCATTCGGGATATTCAACAGACAAAACCCAAGTGAAAAATTTCTTAAAATACAAACTCAAACCCGACGACATAGTACTGTTCAAAGGTTCAAGAGGGATGCATTTAGAGACAATCATTGAAGAATTCTATAACTAACGTAGAGGTTAGAAGTTAGATGTAAGAGGTAAGAACAACGCTCGGCGCCGCTCTAATTTCTGACATCTATCTAACCTCTGACCTCTAACTTCTTTGAGCATTCTCCGGCATCAAAACAAATGTTATTTGTCAACGACCCGAAAAAATCGAAAGGATGAACTCTGTCTTGCCTTACTGGATTGAACTCCTTGTTCCGGCGCTTGCCTTTATAATAACAGCGGTTACGGGGCATTTTCTAATACCTGCGCTGAAAAAAGTCGGTATGAAGCAGACGATTTATGAGTTAGCTCCCGACAGTCATAAAAAGAAACAGGGAACGCCGATGATGGGCGGGTTCATGTTTATCATAGGCTCACTCGCGGCACTCGCTGTAGGAATAGTCTTTTATTATAAATTTTCTGAGAATGCTCTGCTGAGGCTTGACAATGTACCGTTTTACAGGCTGATTGTCGGGATAATTTTTATACTGCTTAATGCGTCGATAGGTTTCACAGATGATTATATCAAAGCCGTGAAACACCAAAATGCAGGACTTAACCCCAAACAGAAGATGATTTTACAGTTTTTCTACGGTGCGGCTTTTTTATACGCTTTATATGTTTTAGGCGACACCTCAACGGCTGTAATTTTCCCGTTTTTAGGTTCTCTGAATTTGGGATTGTTTTATTATCCTATAATGCTTCTGGTGATTGTCTATCTTACGAATGCCGTAAACCTCACAGACGGCGTAGACGGATTATGCGGGTCGATTACGGTTATAACAGGCGTTGCCTTCGCTATGTGCTCAGCATTACTCGGTGCACAGGAATATACACTGTTTTCTTTAGCTATAGCGGGCGCGTGTTTAGGGTTTTTGGTACATAACCTACACCCGGCGGCTGTAATGATGGGTGATACAGGCTCAATGTATTTGGGCGGGTTTGTGGTTACCGTAGGTTTTGTGCTTCATCAGCATATTATTTTGTTTGTTGTGGCTTTGGTTTATATCATTGAGGCGTTGTCTGTAGTACTTCAAGTAACATATTTTAAGATAACAAAAGGCAAACGCATTTTCAAAATGTCCCCGATTCATCACCACTATGAATTGTCGGGCTGGTCGGAAAACAAGATAGTAGCAGTATTTTCAATAGCAGCACTTGTGTGTGCGGTGGCAGGGTATTTATTATTAACATTCGGTGAATAAATGAACGTTCATTATCTGCCCAATGTGTAGTACCCAGCACCAATAAAAACTTGACAAAGCTCAAAAAATATGATACACTAAAAGAAAAACTAAGGAGTGTATCAAAATGTCAATGTCGGCGCCATATCTGAGTGAAGAACAGAGGGAAACGATAGAAAAATTCGCAAAAACGGGGGAGCACAATGCACATTTGATAAATCGTGCAAACATAATATTGATGTTAGACAGAACCGGCAAGAAAGATCATATGAGAATATCACGAACAGCAGAAGCGTTCGGGGTGTCAAGGCAAGCTGTTTATAACATTTTAGAGGATTTTCATAATTCAAATGATGTCGAAAGTTTTCTTAAGCGCAAAGTACGTGAGACACCGCCCGTGCCTGCCAAAATTGACGGCGAACTTGAAGCTCACATCATAGCTACAGCGTGCAGTGAACCTCCCAAAGGCAGGGCAAGATGGACAATCAGACTTTTAGCAGAAAAGGTTGTGGAGCTTGATTTTGTTGACTCAATTTCTCCAATGTCTATTCAGCGACTTTTAAAAAAACAAAATATCAGCCTCATTTGAACAAGATGTGGTGCATACCGCCGAAACAGAACGCCGAATTTGTCGCTCATATGGAAGATGTGCTTGAAGTTTATGCAAGACCTTATGATGAGACAAAACCTGTGGTTTGTATGGACGAAAAACCGTTTCAGCTTTTGGATGATGAATATGAATCAATAAAAATGAGCGAAACTAATCATATTAAGAAATACGATTGCGAATATGAACGAAAGGGCAGCTGTTCGATTTTTATGTTTACCGAGCCGCTTGGTTCGTGGCGTGAAGCCTCTGCTTTGCCTCAAAGGCGTGCTGTTGACTGGGCAAACAAGATGAAATGGCTTATCGACGATGTCTATCCGGATGCTGACAAAATTGTTTTGGTCATGGATAATCTCAATACTCATACCACTGCTTCGCTTTATAAAACTTTCAATCCGAAAGAGGCATTAAGATTGTCTCAAAAACTGGAAATTCACTATACCCCTAAACACGGCTCTTGGCTTGACATTGCAGAAATTGAGCTGTCCGCTCTTACAATTCAGAGTTTACAAAACAACCGAATTCCTTCTGTTGAGAAATTGAATGATACTCTTTTGGCTTGGAGTTCTGACAGAAACAAACGTCAAAAAGGTGTCTCGTGGCACTTCACTTCTAACGACGCTCGCATTAAACTCAAACACCTCTATCCTGAACTTATAATGTAAAGTTTTAGTTGGTACTGGGTACTACGGTAGGGGCGAACTGTGTTCGCCCGTTGTTTAGGAATAAATTCAATCAATTCTTAAAAAGCATATTAGTCTAAGAACGCCCGTTATCAATGAAATCCGGGCGTTCATAATCTGACATCTGACTTCTGACATCTGACTTCTGTGTTGTTAGTCGTAGTTATCGCTTGAGTCGTATTGTCCGCCGCCTACTTCTGTGATTATGTTATATTTATCAACATAGTCGCCTATGGCGGAGAGGAAATCTAAAATCAGCTGATTGCCTTCTGCTAAAATGACGTTTGCGTCTGCAACTAAATCTATGTCAGATTTTATCAGGGCATCATTAATCATAACAAAGGCATCAAGATGCTTTTCCCAGCCTTTTATGTACATATCGTTAAGGCTTTTCAGTTCCTCATCGGTAACATTTATGCGTTTTAAACTTTCGACAAGGGCTTCTGTCTCAGGTATGACAGTGTTTATAAGCATCTCCGAAAAAACTTGATCATTTGTATAACTTGCGCCGCTCACCGAACCGTATGCCTGTAAAATAGCCGTTTCGGCAGCTAAATTCGCCGATAACTGCTCAACGTAGTCATTATACGTGCCTAAAATTTCGGCTTGCTCGGCGGGGAGTTTTTCTAATATATCGGATATGTCCCGTGACGTGATATCTTCTGCCGCGGTTGTGGTATCTTTTGGTGCTGGGGTTGTTTTGGGTTTTGTTGTTGTGGTCGTTTTTTTAGTTGTTGCTTCCGTTGTTGTCGCGGCTGTAGTCGTTGTGCCGGTTTTGTCGGTATATTGTTCGACAACCGCTTCACGTGAGCAGGACGACATCAAAACCGCCGCCAAAACAACAGCCGCCGTGAATTTTTTTATTATCATTATAAGTCTCCGCCTTTTTAAACAATATAGGCTTTTTTAATCCTTTGGTCTTTTAAGGGTCTGTCGTTTCGATCGGTTGGGGTTGATGCTATTTCGTCTATTACTTCAATACCTTCAATCACCTTGCCGAACGCGGCGTATTGACCGTCAAGGTGGGGTGAGTCCGCGTGCATTAAGAAAAACTGTGATGAGGCGGAATTCGGTGCTCCTGTTCGCGCCATTGATAATACACCTTTAGTGTGTTTGATGTCATTCGGAACACCGTTCGCTCTGAATTCGCCCTTGATTTTGTCTTTTGAGCCGCCCATACCCGTACCCTCCGGGTCGCCGCCCTGAATCATAAATCCGGGGATTACGCGGTGGAATATAAGCCCGTCATAAAACCCCTCCGAGACAAGTTTCTCGAAGTTTGCAGCCGAAATCGGGGCAACCTCCGGGTAAAGCTCAATCTTCATCTGTTTGCCGTTTTCCATTTCAAAAATAATCATTTTTTAATTTCCTTACCTTATTTAAATTTTTTTATTTTTATAATTTTACGCCGTTTTTCTTTAAGAGTTCACGCGCTGTTTCAATAGAGTCAACACCCTCTTTATTCTTAATAGGGGCGAATTCGTATTCCCTTAAAACCTCGAACGGCAAACAGTTATTCATTTCATGAACCATATCCAAAATGAGAATTTCGTATTTATATCCGTTTTCGATTTCCGGCGAAATGGGATTTCCGCTGTCGTCAAGACATTTTATCTTCTTTTTAACCTTGTGAACAGGCAAACTCACTCCGCGTAAATTTTTAAGCGACTGAAGCGCGAATAAATAATTCAGCGTCAAAGCATTATCCCACTTAAGCGTTCCGTCGGGACGGCGTGCGTTCATTTGTTCATCGGAGAGTTCATAATATTCCGCCACAGCAGGTTTTCCGTCGCGTTTACAGAGTACTCCGACACGCTCGGCAGGATTGCTTTTGCGAACGACTTTCGCACCGCTGTCGAAGGGTCTGCCGTCAGGGGATTTCCCGCCTAAAACCGCACCGATAAACACAGGGTCGGCTATGCGCTGACAGACATTATCTACGGCAAAACAATTGAGCCATTTAATATTATTTTCTTCTAAATCCTTGTCAAGTCCGGCGTTATTCATTGACTCAAACCAACCGCCGTTGCCGTTCGGGGAGAGTGCTAAACTGTCTTTTGACTTTAGTAAGATTTTCCCGTTAAAGTCAGTCGCAGGGAAACTGCTCTGTACAAAGAATTTAACATACTCCGGATTATAGCCGAAATAATTTTTTTCATTTAAAAACGTCCGCGTTTGTGTATCATTAATTACGCTTGTCATGATATAAAACGGGATGAACACACCGGCTTTTTTGACTACTTCAATAAGATTATTGAAAAGACATTCAAAGATATAGAGAGGACGCGTTATGCCGATATCCACAAGCCCTTTAGCCGTATCACAACCGAGACGAGTACCCTGACCGCCCGCAAGCAAAACCGCGCCTATTTCACCGCGTTTTATTGCCTCAAGCCCGATTTTTTCGTAAGTTTCCCGATTTTCAGCAATTTCAGCTAAGCTCACAGCTTCAATAGGTTCGATATCATCATCAACAGTACCCACATCATCGAATGAAAAAGGTACGGAATCAATTTGCGCTAAGAGTTTTTCTTTTGAAAGTTCACTAAGTTCATCGTAATACTTTAACAGATGAAGCTGTCCATTCTCACGGAGTTTCGCTTGCGCTTGTTCATAAGTCAACAAAATGCTGCGCCCCTTTTTTTAAGTACTTATTATATTTTACCATTTTCGGCGGGTTAATTATTTGATATTTCGTGAATAATCTGTTAAATTTTAAAATGTTTTAGTTATTAATCATGTGTATATAGTTTATGCGGGCGACCGAGGGCGGGCGCAACACAGAAGACAGAAGCGAGAAGACAGAAGACAGATTATGAATGTTACGTTTATCAGTAACCCGCACAGCGTTTAAGAATATGCGGGCGGGCGAGGGCGCCCGCCCCTACAGAGAGGTATTTGCTGCCACAGGGGGATGGGGGAGGGGGGTGTCGGGGGTGAGGGGGAAGGGGGCGGCGGGTTAATACCGCCGCTATAGCCGCCCCCTTCCCCCTTACCCCTGACAAGTTCATGCAAACGGACAT
>JAISHV010000020.1 GCA_031262495.1 Ruminococcus sp. | reverse complement strand
TTAGTTTTTGCCGCTTTGCGCCGGCTTCGCCGACACCCCGCGCCTCAACCAAACCCAAATGAATTTCAAGGGTTTTGCTTTTTTGGTTTCGTGTATTGTTCAATTTTCAAGATTCATTTGTAATGGGCTTACATTACGACGCCCGCCGCTTCCATTTGATGGATACAGCTGTTCACGGCGCTCTACTATCATACCATAAATGATGGCTTCCGTCAATAGGTTATTTCAAAAAAAATGTAAATTTTCTGTGAATTTTTACGCAAACGCGCATTATTCCATACTCTATACGATATTGCCGCCTATTTAGAAAAGCTATCGGTTAAGACAGCTTTAATATTATAGCACAAACAAGAAACCATGTCAATACTATTTCGCTAAAAAGATCAACTTTGTATATTCTCACAAAATTTCGCACAAATAATATAGAAAATGCACAAAAGCCCTCTTAATAAAGAAGGCTTTTATTCCCAAATTTTCTGCTTATTCGGTGTCATCAGATACTGTAACGATCTTTTCGGGCGTTTCTACCTCGATATCAATGTCGCAGTCATCGCAGTCACAGAAATCGTCCTCGTCAAACTCAAAATCGAATTTATCAATCTCATTGCGCTTTTTAATAGCGTATGTCGCCATAGCAGCACCCGCCGCCGCTGAAATCAGGGATAAAAGTATTGCACCTGCCGCTTTCATATTCTCACCTCTAAAATTTGGTAAATTATCGGCGCGCTACGCCGCCGTTTTCATTATAATAGTAGTATATCACAAATTTTTTAAAATTGCAAGACATTTTTTAGTAAATGTTACGTGTTAATTTTTTATGCCGATAATTATACTTGAAAAAATAACTATTGTAATACTAATATGCAATAAATAATGAAATAATGTGCGGGCGGGCGTTGTAGCGTTGCTACGTGGCGCATCCGCCCCTACAAATTGCATATAGTTTTTTGGTCTGTAGGGGCGACCGCCCTCGGTCGCCCGTTGTTTCACAGCAAATACAATCAATTCTTTAAATGCATATTAGTATAACATTTCAACCCTCGCCCGTCAAATACATCAAAATACTCACCGCCGCCACAGGAGCTGTCTCACATCTCAAAATCCGCTTTCCGAGGGTGAGAATTTTCATTCCCGCCGCTTCGGCGCGGCGGCTTTCGTCAAGACTGAAACCGCCCTCCGCCCCGATCATTACGGCGGCGGTCTTTTTATTCTCTACCATTTCGGCGGTCATTCGCTCGCCTCCTGTTTCGTAAAAAAACATCGGCAGATCGAACGTTTTCATTTGCTCGACGGCTTCTTTAAAGCTTATGATGCGCCCTACTTCGGGGATTATCCCGCGCCCTGATTGTTTCGCGGCACTTTCGGATATTTTTTGCCATCTTTGGGATTTATCGTTTTTCGGGCGGCTGACACAGCGTTCTGACAAAAACGGGACAATTTGTGTTACACCTAATTCTACGCTCTTTTCAATAATTTGCTCAAATTTATCAAATTTAGGCATTGCCTGAAACAGTGTAATTTTCAAATTCGGCTCTGATTCGGCTAATTTTTCAGCCGTAATTTTCGCCTCTAAACAGTCCTTTGTAATTGCCGTAACAACCCCGAAAAAATCCGTCCCGCCGTGAACAAACGTAATCTCCTCGCCGCAGCCTACACGCAGCGACCGCGTGAGATGAATATAATCATCGCCGTAAATTTTTACAACGCCCGAAACAGGCCGGTCCTGAAGAAAAATTCGCATTTTAAAATTCTCTTGTTTCATTTAATAAATTTATTTTATCATAAACCATAAGTAATGTCAACAATGAAATTTTCGCCTGATTTTTTCACGCAAATTCGTTGACATTGACAAAAATTTGTGTTATAATGAAATGTAATTGTCAAAAATCAGATTTTTTCGGAGGAAGAATATGTCTGTTAATATAGTTATCGGCACGCAATGGGGTGACGAGGGTAAGGGCAAGATTATTGATATATTCGCGGGGGAAGCGGATGTTGTTGTTCGCTCACAGGGCGGAAACAACGCCGGACACACCGTCGTTAGCATAGGCGAGGTCTATAAACTCCACCTTGTTCCGTCCGGGATTCTTTATAAAAATACACTCTGTATGCTCGGGGCGGGCGTTGTTATCGACCCGAAAGTTTTAATCGGCGAAATTGATATGCTGCAAGAACGCGGCGTTTCTTTTGATAATTTCAAAATCGACCCCCGCGCTCATGTGATTATGCCGTGGCATATTACCCTTGACGGTTTGTCCGAAATTGCCCGAGGGGCTTCTGATATAGGCACAACCAAACGCGGCATCGGACCTTGCTATTGTGATAAATATGAACGCTCGGGTTTGCGCATTTACGATTTGACGCACCCCGAAATTTTCCGCGAAAAGGCTCTCTCAGTCGGGAAACTCCGCAATGATATTATTACAAAAATTTACGGCGAAGCACCGCTCAACCTTGATGAAATAATTGACACTTATATCGAATACGGCAAGAAATTGCTTCAATATGTTGACGACGTTTCCGTTCTCACCGAGAAGGCATTAAAGGAAAACAAGAATATACTTTTCGAGGGCGCGCAAGCGACTTTACTTGATATTGACTACGGAACGTATCCCTATGTAACCTCAAGTCACCCGATTTCCGCCGGCGTTTGTATCGGGACGGGCGTTGGTCCGACTGTAATTCAAAAAGTCTACGGTGTTGCTAAAGCCTATACCACACGCGTGGGTAAAGGTCCGTTCCCGACTGAACTTGAGGGTGAAACAGGCGAATATATCCGCCAAAGAGGTGCTGAATTCGGCACAACAACTCTGCGCCCGCGCCGTACAGGTTGGTTTGATGCCGTAATAGTCCGCCATGCCGTTCGCACAAACGGTTTGACCGACCTTGTTATCAATAAGCTTGACACCTTAGCCGGAATAAAAACCCTCAAAATTTGCACTCATTATATTAAGCCCGACGGCACTATAATAGAAGATTTCCCGCCGGCACTCGAAGAACTCACCGACTGTAAGCCTGTTTATGAGGATTTTGACGGGTTTGATGAGGATATTTCGGGTTGCAGAAGCTTTGATGAATTGCCCGAAACCGCGAAAGTCTATATGAAACGCCTTGAGGAACTTATAGGCTGTAAAGTAAGCTTTATCGGCGTAGGTCCTGACAGGACTCAGCAGATTGTGATATAATTTCAGGCGCATCAACCGAAAAAAACACATTACCGGCTTTATGACGGCAATGTGTTTTTAAATTCATTCATTAAAGAGAAATTGTTGCTCTGTCTTCTGTCTTCTCGCGTCTGTTATCTGTTTTCGCATTTCTGGTTTGCAACCGTGCATGAAGTTTTGCAGGCAGACTGGCAAGAAGCCTGACATTTTCCGCAGCCGCCTTTTTTTACTGTATCTTTAAGGTTACGCGCATTAAGCGTGGTTATGTGCTTCAAATCAATTCACCACCCAATCCGATTAATTTCAATCGGCGAATAAACGGGACGACTTGTCCGGCTCAAAAAATTACTATATTAGTATATTCAAAAAATATGAATAAATTTAGACAGTAAATATTAAATTATTATTAATTTTGTGAATGTCCGTTTGAATGTCGGATGTATGTTGGATGAATGTCGATATGAATGTCGTGAATGTCACGTTTGCATGACTTTGTCAGGGGCAAGAGGGAGAGGGGGCGGCTATTTATCGTGGCAGGCGTAACGCCGCCCCCTCTCCCTCTCACCCCCGACACCCCCCTCTCCCTCTCCCCCTGCGGAGTTGCCAATCTGCGCGATTTAGTCTTAGTCACCCGTTTTTTATATTCACTTCAAGCGACATACAAGAAAATATATCCAATGAATTCCCAAATATAAAGATTAAGTTGGTACTGAGTACTACGGATTTTTACGCGGTGAGCATTTTTATTAACATGAAAAATTTTCATCGCGAATTGAAATAACTTGACTTTATCAAAAAAAACGTATATAATAGATTTAATACCGATGAAAGGGGAACATTTCACATGGCTATACGCGAGTCGGGCGAAGATTATCTTGAGACAATTCTAATAATAAAAAACCGCAAAGGCTATGTGAGAGCCGTAGATATTGCGGAAGAACTCGGCTATTCAAAGCCTTCTATAAGCCGCGCTGTGTCTATCCTCAAGCAGTCGGGTTTTATTGACATTGAAAACGGGCATATTCATCTTACGGAAATCGGACGTGAGCGCGCCGAAGAGATTTATCACAGACATACAGTAATCCGCAGATTTTTTGTTGAAATTTTAGGTGTCGGCGAAAAAACCGCCGAACTTGATGCTTGCCGCACTGAACACGCTTTGTCTGATGAGACGTTTGAGAAGTTGCAGTTATATATTGAAAATTATAAAAAATAAAAAAAAGAGAAATTAATGGAAAAACCTATTAAGTCAAAAATCGGCGGTCAAGCCCTGATTGAGGGGATAATGATGCGCGGTATTGATAAAGTCGCTATGGCTTGCCGCTTGCCTGACGGGACTATTGATGTTGAGACCGACACCATAAAGCCGAACGCGTGGTATAATAAAACGCCGTTCATTCGCGGTGTGTTCAATTTCTGTCAGTCGCTCTACACGGGAATGAGATATACCATAAAATCCGCCGAAAAACAAACCGGCGAAGAGGGCGAAACCACCGAAAAGCCGTCAAAATTCGAGTTGTGGCTTGAAGAAAAATTCGGCGATAAGATTGAAAAACATTTTACCGCTATACTGATAGTAATATCAATCCTCTCAGTCGCCGCCTCAATCGCGGTGTTTAAATTTGTTCCCTTAGGGCTAAGCAGCCTCTTGAAACTCTTAAATGCGCCCGCTTTTGTGATGACGATAAGTGAGGGGCTGATTAAATTTTTGCTGCTGTGCGGATATATGTATATTGTATCACTGACAGAATCAATGAAACGGCTGTTTTCCTATCACGGGGCAGAGCACAAGTCTATAGCCTGTTATGAAAACGGTTTGCCGCTGACTGTCGAGAATGTACGTACACAAACGCGTTTTCATCCGCGCTGCGGGACAAGTTTTATACTCTTAGTAGTAATTTTAAGTATAATTATCGGAATGTTTTTGCCATGGGACAATATTTGGATGCGCTGGGGCTTACAGATTCTGATGCTCATACCCGAATCAAGTTTAGCCTATGAACTCATAAAAATAGCAGGGCGATACGACAACATAATCACGCGCATAATCTCCGCCCCCGGCATTGCCCTCCAACATATTACCACAAAAGAACCCGACGACAAAATGATTGAAGTCGGTATCGCGGCGATTGAGGCGGTAATTCCCGATAACAGAGATGAAGACCAGTGGTGAGGGGTTGTTCTGCAAAATTAAGATACACGTAACGTCAGTTTATTACACAGAAGTCAGAGAACAGAGGTCAGAAAACAGAGGTCAGATATCAGAAGTTAGATGTCAGAATACAGATATCGAAAATCAAAATTTCATCTTGACTTTTCAAGATATATATGATATAATAATATAAATCCAAAATTAACACGAAAGAGTATATAACAATGTCCGATTTTATGAGAAGGCGCGGCAACCGCGCTGTTATAGCACAATAATACTGTTTCCGGATTTGAAAGGTGAATTTATATGTCCGATTTTATGAGAAGATTACCTGTCTATTTACTGCTTGATATATCGGGTTCTATGGCGGGAGAACCTATTGAAGCGGTGAAAGTCGGGATTTCAACGCTTCTGACCGAACTTCGCGGTGACCCTCAGGCACTTGAGACGGCATTTTTATCCGTAATCACCTTTAACTCATCAGCGCGTCAGGTAATTCCGCTCACCGAAATAATGCTGTTTCGCGAACCAATGCTTCAAGCCGGAGGGGCTACAGCCTTGGGCGCGGCGTTATCGCTCCTTGCCGACTGTATCAAAGCGGAAGTCAGGCGTTCTACCGATACTCAAAAAGGCGACTGGAAACCCCTCGTCTTCATCTTGACAGACGGCGCGCCTACCGACGACTGGAAAGCCGGTATAGATATACTTAACCGCAGCTCTACTGCAAACATCATAGCCTGTGCGGCGGGTGCGAATGCAGACCCCACCGTCTTAAAAGCCATTACTCCGAATGTGGTTATGATGAATAACTGCTCATCCGGCGATTTGTCGCGCTTTTTCGCATGGGTTTCAACATCCGTAAAAGTCTCCTCAAAATCCTTAGACTCAAAACCCGGCGCAGGTATAGAATTACCGCCGCCGCCGCAAGGTTTTGTAATCGTACCCTGACGGGTACGATTACAAAACCAGAATACAGAGTACAGAATACAGAATACAGAGTGGATGTCCGTTTGAGATGTCTCGCAGCGTTGCTGCATATGAATGTCGTAGGGGCGGGCGCCCTCGCCCGCCCGCACACTATTAATCAATGCGTTTTAGCTAACAATCTATTATAATCTTGTTTTCTATTTAAAAAGCAGTTTGCTTTTGATATGCGGGCGACCGAGGGCGGTCGACCCTACAAAGTGAAAATTTTTAAAAATATGATTGATCAAAATCTCCTCTCCACCACCGAATCCATGTGGAAATATAACCCCGTTCCCGAATTCCCTGAGCCGTTTCCCGAGTTTTCTTCCGGGGCTTTTTCGGTCCGGTTTTTTAACGTTACCGCCGCTTCTGTCCGCGGAAAAAAACACAAACACGACGGCACTAACAATGACGACTATTACTGCGTTTCTGCGCCTGATTTTTGCGGCGGAAAAATCGTTATCGCCGCTCTCTGCGACGGTGCAGGTTCGCGCCGCTTTTCGCGTATCGGCGCAAAAGCCGCTTCTGTTACCGCTTGCGAGGCTTTAAGCGCAAGTTTTTGTGCGCTCACAGACGAAAATCCCGCGTTTTTCTCGGATTTGGATTTGCCCACCGATAACCCCGAATGGGCACAACTTGCCGGAAAAATCGCCGCCGTTATGCGAAACTCCGTAAATACCGCCTTTTATGCAGTAAAAGATGCATACGAAAAACGACTGAATACTGACGGCTTTGAAGAAGCAACGCTCTCTGATTTTGCCTCAACTTTCTTAGCGTCCGTTATAATCAAAACCGCCGCCGGATTTGATTTTACCGCCGCCATTTCTATAGGCGACGGTGAAATTGCGGCAATTACCGAAACAGGTGAACCCGTCATTTTCGGCAATTCCGACAAAGGTAATTACGCCGGTGAAACCGATTTTCTCTTAAACGACAACCTCCGTACAGAAGCCGAACTGAAATCCCGCACGCGTTTTTCGCGAAAACATTTTAAAGCGTATTTCTTAATGAGCGACGGCGTTGCAGACGACTATTTCCCGACTGTAACAGGGTTGCCGCTTCTTCTTTGCGACCTCAAACTCAATGGTATTGTCCCCTTTGAAACCCCTGACGGTACAGTGATTCCGCCCCCGCCCGACGGACACCCCGAGCCGCTCAAATATAAATGGGTAAACGACCCCGATGTGAGTTTGCCTTTGCTTTACTGTGAGCAATTCCTTGATTCCCAAAAACTCTGCACTGATGAAATTTACGCTGCATCTTGTTCTGTTTCAAATATCACGGGTGAAACTTTTAACGACAAAGCGGAACGCCTTTATTTGTGGCTTGATAATTATTCGCGGCGCGGTTCGTTTGATGACAGAACGCTTGTTGTAATAAGACCGAACGTCATTGAAACGGATAATGCAGGAGTTTAATTGTAAGAGCAAAAAGCGATGTTCATCTTAAAATGAAAGGGGATTTACTTTTTTGAATAAACTTGCGACTGCGTTGACTGTATCAGGGCGCAAGCTCCCCTATGTAATTACCGATAATCCGCCTCGCGGGGGCATGAAATATACTTATTTTTCGCCTGACAAAAAATACGTTATTCAGTTTTATAACAACCCCTCTGATGCCGACCTCTCAATCCGTTCGCGGCTTGAAGCTATAATCGGGAAATATAATCCCACAAAATCGCATAAACAAGGCGGAGCTGTGGGGGTTGATGAAAAGCTTGCCGGTTATTTTTCAAAGCGTTACTGTTGGCCTGTGGATATTGTAGTACAGCCCGAATTCGGGATTGTCAGTCCTTGTTATCCGTCGAATTTCTTCTTTAATCAAAATTCAAGCCGCTTCTTAAACCTTGACGGCAAAGATAAAAAATCCAACTGGTTTACCTCATCAAACCGACGTTTCTTAGATAAATCCGAACTCGGCGACCTCCGAATGTGGATTCAGATGTCGGTGCTTTTGGCGCGCTCTGTGAGGCGGCTTCATCAGGCGGGTTTGGCGCACTCCGACTTGTCGAATAATAATGTACTTATCGACCCGCGAACGGGCAACTGTATTGTCATAGATATAGACAGCCTTGTTGTGCCGGGGATTTATCCGCCCGAAGTCGCGGGCACACGCGGTTATATAGCACCCGAAGTTTTAGCGACAATGGAACTTCCGCGCCGCGACCCCCGCCGTGTTATTCCCGGCTCAAAGACGGATTTACACGCTTTGGCTGTGCTCATTTATGAATATTTATTTTTTCGTAATCCCTTATCCGGACCGAAGATTTTTTCGAGTGTTTCAGCCGAAGAGGATGACTTTTTAGGTTTCGGCGAAAAGGCACTCTTTATTGAACACCCGACAGACCGCTCAAACCGCCCTCGGGATTTATTCCCGACTGTAGATGATTACGGTGAAATTTTAAAGAACCTCTTTCACCGCGCTTTCGTTGAGGGACTTCATAATCCCGAATTGCGCCCCTCTGCCCTTGAATGGGAACGCGGCTTGACGCGCACACGCGACAGACTGATGATGTGTCAGAATCCCGATTGTGTTTACGGATGGTTTATTCCGAAAGATTTCACGAACCCTGTTTGTCCGTTTTGTAAAACAAACGGCGACCGCCGCTCCGTAATTAAATTTGATTTCTACACCGAAGTAAAAGGTCACCCGGGGCAATGGCGCAAATATTCCGAAATGACCGCCGCAAAAGATACGCCCCTCTTTTTGTGGCATATCCGCCCGAATGTCTATGCGGACGAGAAAACCGATTCGGATATTATGGCATATACTGCTTTTACGCAAAATAAATGGTATCTCATTAACAACAAAATCGAAGGCTTAATCTCCCCGAAAGGCTCTGATGTCCCATTCGGAACGGCATTTCAAATGGAAGACGGGGATATTTTTAAGACGGCGCAAACAGGCGGGATTATAATTGAGGTAAGGTTATGAGCCGGTGCCCCGGCAGGGCTAATTCGCGATGGGGGTATTTACGACTTCACATATGCTCACCGCGTTGAAGCAAACACTAACACAGAGGTAATTTATGCCCCCCATCGCATTATTTCAAAAAATCTCATTAAAACAATTTGAACTTGACTACCCCGATTTTTTGCCGCATGAAAATATTAAAACCGCCTACAACAGTATTCGCTTACCCGAAAGGGCAACTGTAGGTTCAGCGGGGTATGATTTTTTTACGTATTTTCCGATACATTTTTCGGGCTTAAACCGCGAAATAATTATCCCTACAGGTCTCCGCGCAAAGATTGACACAGGCTGGGTTTTAAGCATTTTTCCGCGCAGCGGTTTGGGGTTTAAATACGGCTTAGCTCTTTCAAATACTGTCGGTATAATCGACTCCGACTACTTTTTCGCCGACAACGAAGGGCATATAAAAATCAAGCTCAAAGCCGACAAAAAAGATTTTCGCATAGAACCCGGCGCGGCGTTTTGTCAGGGTATTTTCCTGCCGTTCGGGATTACGAAAGATGATAATGCCGCCGGTATCAGGACAGGCGGATTCGGCAGCACAACACTGTAGGGGCGACCGCTTTCGCCCTATAGACTATCAGCGATTTCAACGAGGTGAGCATCGTACGACTACTGAAAGACTTCCATCGCGAAATGCCCGCGGGGGCTCCCCGCCGCGAAATTAAAGTCTTTGAAGGGGGTACGGGGGAAACTTTCTTCAGAAAGTTTCCCCCGCGAAAAAAATGATTACAATCCTACTCGCTCTGATTTACATCGGATTTATATCCCTCGGTTTGCCTGACAGTTTATTCGGGGCGGCTTGGCCCTCTATCCGCGACGGACTCGGCTTAGATGTCGGGCTCGGCGGTATCTACAGTCTTTGTTCGTCGGGCGCAACCATTATTTCAAGCCTTTTTTCGGCGCGCCTCATAAACAAATTCGGGACAGGGAAACTTGTTGTCGTGAGCGTGGCTGTTACAGCGGTTGCCGTTTTATTAATGCCGCTTGTGTCACTTACGGCAGTGCCTTTTGTGCTTCTATGTTCAGTCGGATTTTTGCTGGGGCTGGGCGGCGGTGCTATAGATGCGGCACTCAATAACTTTGTCGCACTTCATTTTTCGGCTATGCACATGAATTTTCTGCACTGCTTCTGGGCGGTCGGATGTACCGTTTCGCCGCTCGCGTTTTCGTTTCTCTGGAGCAGAGGCGGAACATGGCAGCAGTGTTACCTCTATATCGGTATTGCACAATGTGTTATCACCGTAATGATGATTTTCGCGCTTCCTTTGTGGAAACGCGTACCTCTTAAACTTTCACAAATTAAAAATACCGCCGCAACTCAAAAAGACGGCGAAATTGAATCCAAACCCGAAAACATCAAATTTCTTGATTTAATAAAAATCCGTTATATGAAAACGGCAATGGCGGCGTTCTTCTGTTATTGCGCCTATGAATTGGCTTTCGGCTTATGGATAACGTCCTATATGCAAACTGTACGCGGGTTTTCGATAGAAGCCGCCGCACGTTTTTCGGGCGCATTCTTTATCGGCATTGCGGCAGGGCGATTTATTTCCGGTCTATTCGCCGCGAAACTCGGTTCAAAAAAATTAATGCGTATCGGCAATATAGTTGTCCTCTGCGGCGTAATAGTACTGCTTCTGAGGCAAAACGAAATAATTTCATTCATAGCGGCAATTGCAGTAGGAACAGGAGCCGGACCGTTCTACCCGAATTTGATGTTCCGTGCCCCCCAAATCTTCGGCAAAAAGCGTTCTCAGGCGGCGATAGGTCTCCTTATGGCTTCGGCATACACAGGGCTGACAACACTGCCGCCGATAATCGGCATTATCCCCCTGAAATTTTTCCCCGTAGCTATAGGGGTGTTGGCTGTTTTCGCTTTTATTATGGCGGAGGTTCTTCCGAACCAGAAGTCAGATGTCAGAGGTTAGATATCAGATGAATGTCCGTCTGCGATGTCGCGATGAGTGTCTGTGAATGTCCGTTTGAATGTCATATGAATGTTGTATGAATGTCGTGAATGTCCGTTTGCATGACTTTGTCAGGGGCAAGAGGGAGAGGGGGCGGCTATCTGAGGCGGTATTACCCCGCCGCCCCCTCTCCCTCTCACCCGCACTTTTTAGTGCGCGACACGTCCCCCTCTCCCTCTCCCCCTGCGGGGTTGCCAAGCTGCGCAATTTAGTCTTACTCACCCGTTTTGTATATTCACTTCAAGCAACATACAAAAAATAATAAGTCCGCCCGATTTTCATTGAAACCGGGCGGCGGTTTTAATTCTGCATTATTATTTATTTTAAATAGTTACTCAATACCCTAATAAACAGATCCGCATCAATGGGTTTTGAGATATGGTCGTTCATACCGGCTTCAAAACAACGCTCTGCATCTTCGCGGAATGCGTTTGCCGTCATTGCTATAATCGGCACTTCTTTTTGCGTTTTTCTTATCTCTTTTGTTGCCGTCAAACCGTCCATCACAGGCATCTGCATATCCATCAGAATAAGGTCATAGTCCTTTTTCTCCGCCATCTCTACGGCGATTTTGCCGTTTTCCGCTTCGTCTATAAAACAGTTATAATCTTCAAGCAAAGCTGCCGCGATAAGACGATTTATATCAACATCCTCAACAAGCAAGATTTGCTTTCCGTCAAATTCCGGTCTGTGTTCTGCGCCGAGAAGTTTTTGTGTTGTAATTTCATCGCCGTATGTTACCGGGATTATCGCTTTAAATTCAGAACCCTTGCCCGGCTGTGACGAAACTAAGATATCCCCGCCCATTAAAACGGCAATCTTCTTGCTTATCGAAAGCCCCAGTCCTGTACCGCCGAAACGCCTTGTTATCGTTTTATCGGCTTGTTCAAAACTGTCAAAGAGTTTATTTATATTTTCCGGGGCAATACCAATCCCCGTATCGCGTACGGACAGATTTATTAAAGCGTTGCCGCCGTCTTGTTCTTCTAAATTGACGGTAATTGTGATTGTGCCGCCGTTCGGGGTAAATTTCACCGCATTTGACAAGAGGTTCACTATAATCTGTGAAATTCGGAGTTCATCCGAATGTATCTGCCGCGAGAGTTTCTTCAAGGTTTCATTTCGGATGTCTTCTACCGTAATATTCTTCTCCCGCGCCATTTCAGCGGTAACATTAATCGACTTCGACAGCATATTCGCAAAATCAAAATCCTGATCCGCTATAACCATCTTCCCGCTCTCGATTTTTGAAATATCAAGTACATCATTAATAAGCGTAAGCAGACGATGCCCCGATTCGTCAATATTCCCGAGATACATTCTGACTTTCGCCGGGATATCTTCTTTAAGCGACAGTGACGTAAGCCCTATAATCGCATTCATAGGGGTTCTTATTTCGTGGGAAATATTCGATAAAAATGCCGATTTCGCTACAGATGCCGCCTCTGCCTGAAGCATAGCGCGGTTTATTTCCGTGACATCATTTACGACAATAATATATCCGCCGTGGATTTGAGCCGATTTTTCATATTTCGCGGTGAGGGTGCTGTAGCTTCGCTGTGTGAGCGGAGAATCGTATTTATCCTTTATATTATCGGTATTGCCCGGGGCGTTTACGGCTTTCATTTGAGATTTTGTATATTCGGCAAAATCCTCGTGTATATGGTCCTTAATAAATTCATAGTAATTCTTACCGATTGCTTCTCTGTAGTCAAATGATTTTGTGAAATCATATTTACTTACGCTCTTTGTTGCAATACGAATGTTGTAGTCGTCATCTGTTAAAAATATAAAGCCTTCTTCCGGGTAATTTTCAAGGAAAAGGTCAAGATAACGCTCCCGCTCTTTGATATCCACGCCGAGAAGGCTCTGTTTATACAGCGAAAACGCCAAAACCGCGAACACAAACCCATAGAATATAGCTGTCATATCCATAGGGAAGAATCCCGAAAAGACTGTGAACAGTACATTAAACCCTATCGGGAGCAGTATTGACAGTGATGCAAGCTTAACCTTTTTATTACTCGCCGCAAAAGCAAAACGCATAAACAACACGACAGAAGCTATCGAAAGCAGATAACAGAACGCCGCATGGGGGATAAAAAGCGGTCCCCATTTAAACGGCGCGCCGAAAGCCGCCTCGTTTGTATAACTATACATAAGGCTATGCAGAGGGTTTGTCAAAAAAAGCACAATATCCGCGAGTGTAATAACCGACAGCGGCACGGAAAACCACGCTTTGCTCGGCAAATCAGAACTGCAAAGGCGCAATGAAAAAATGAGTGTCGTAAACGGTGTTAAGATTAAAAACATATACTTAAAACCGTGAAAACCGTAGAAAAATCTATCGGCAACAACCGCATCCATCCCTGTGGAAAGACAATAACCCATGACAGCAACACCCGTTATCCACAGTGCACGTTTGAGTTTATCGCTTTTGAGCTGTTCAAAATCAAATTGCGCAAGCAGCAATAGTATAAATATCGCCGCACCCGCACATAGAATAAATTGCAGTATATTCATCATGTCTTAATTTACCTTCGCAATAAAATCAGCAAGAAATTTCTACTTTTATTATACTGTATTTTTTTAATAATGTCAACACAGAAGTCAGATGTCAGAGGACAGAGGTCAGATTTTGTAGGGGCGGATGCGCCGCGTAGCAACGCTACAACGCCCGCCCGCATAACCTAAAATTCCGCGGTTGAGGATTAGTATAAAAATTAAATAAATTTTTCAAGAAAAATGCAGCGATTTAGAGTGTACGGGCGGGCGAGGGCGGTCGCCCCTACAAAACCTATATTATATCCCCATATATTTCTTCAAAACCCTCGTAAACCTCTCCGTATCAAGCGGTTTCCCTATATGACTGTTCATTCCCGCTTCTATACAGCGGTCGGCATCTTCTTTAAAGGCATTCGCCGTCATAGCTATAATGGGCACAACTTCATTAAATTTACGGATTTCACGTGTCGCCGTTAAGCCGTCCATCACAGGCATCTGCATATCCATCAAAATTATGTCATACTTGTTTTCTTTCACAAGGTCTACGGCGATTTGACCGTTTTCGGCTTCGTCAATGACACAGCCGGTGTCTTCAAGGAGACCCTCTACAATCATGCGGTTGAGTTCTATGTCCTCTACAAGCAGAATTCGCTTGCTGTCAAGCTTTAAATCATTGATATGAACATCGCTTATATTTGCCGCATGAATTATTCTTGTATAAATTTCAGAGGGCGGAACAGGTTTTCTTATGTAATCGGCAACAGTAACCCCCGTCATTGTCTCTGCTATAACATCCCAGTCGTATGCTGAAATGATTATAATCTTTGTTTCGGGGGAAATCTCTTTGACATCGCGTACAACCTCCGAACCGTTTTTGCCCGGCATATGCCAGTCAAGGAACACAATATCATAGCTTTTCTTGGCAACCATTTCGATAGCCGTCAAGCCGTCATGTGTGATATCGGCGGTAATACCGTAAGACAAAATAAGTTCGCTGAAATATTCGGTTATACTGTAGTCGTCGTCAACCACTAAGACAGAAATGTTATTGCCGAGGTTCACAGACTTTTCTGCTCCGACATCTTTGCCCCATGAAAAAGGCACGGTGAATGTGAATTTTGAGCCTTTGTCGGGTTCGCTTTCGACTGTAATTTCACCGCCCAGAAGCTCTGCAATATTTTTACAGATAGAAAGCCCAAGCCCTGTGCCGCCGAAACGACGTGTAATTGAATTATCCGCCTGTTCAAAGCTTTTAAAGAGTTTCGGGAGGACTTCGGGGGCAATCCCGATACCCGTGTCGGTTACAGAAACAATTAAACGGTGGTCGGTATCGGTTTTAACATACGCATCAAGACGGATTTCGCCGCCCTCAGGCGTAAATTTAACAGCGTTTGACATGAGATTAATAATAACCTGCGACAGGCGCAATTCATCCGAACAAACCATTTGGTCAAAGCGGTAGTGATATTCATATTTTACGGTAATATTCTTCTCGCGGGCAAGCTCCGAAACGGCGTTTATACAATTTCCGCACATCTTTGTGAAATTGAATTCCGACTCTGTGAGGGTGAATTTCCCGCTTTCTATTTTTGACATATCGAGAATATCATTGATTATAGAAAGCAGACGGTGAGCCGATTCGTTTGAATGTTCTATGTATTGTTTTATTTTTCCCGGGTCTGACGTTCGCCGCGCTAAAGTCGTCATACCGATTATCGCGTTCATCGGCGTGCGGATTTCGTGAGACATACGCGATAAGAACTCGGATTTCGCGACATTGGCGGCTTCTGCCTTTTCAATAGCTTTTTGTAAATCCCCGCGCATTTCATTGAGGCGGCGTTCCATTATACCGAATTCGTCTTTTTCGGTTATTTCAATAACCGCATTTTTGTCATTTATATCCGTAAATCCGTTTACTTTATCAATTACGCGTTTTAAATAAGACAAAATCAGAAAACACGCTGCACAAAGCAGAATAAGCCCCAAAGCCGGGATTGCCGCACCGAGAGCAAAACTTGAATTTACTTTACTAAGCAGTTCAGCCTCGTCAATCATAATGCCGAGTTTCCAGTTTAAATCGGCGAAATCATGCATATAAATGATTCTGTTTTTGCCGTCAATAGTAATTTCGCCGTTATTACCGCCGCTTTCGATAAAGGTTTGAAGCTCAAGCAGTTCGGGTTTATCGCCGAGGGTGTCCAAAACATTTACAGAATCATCTATCCACGAAAGAATCTGTCCGTCGTCGCCGATTAAAAAGGCTTTGCCGGTGCTGCCGACTGTGATATTTTTAACGGCATCCTGAATTTGTTTTACCGAAACATCCGCCTCGCCTATACCCCTTACATTGCCCTGTTCGTCAAAAAAAGCCTGTGCGGTAGAAAACATATAAACCTGCGGCAGCGGGTCATAAAACACCGTCCCCGACCAGCCGATTTCACCGCCGCCGTCTGCTCCGGCGCGATACCACACCTGTTCATAGATATTGCCGACTTCGGGCGTGTTTGAATTGAGTATGTCGGCGGTATAGTCCTCAGTATAAAAATTTTCATTCCCGAGTGAATATGCATAATACCCCTCGCCCGTCCGCGACGGAGTACCGGCGTGAGGTTCGTAAAAAATCCCGCACCCCACAATCATATCATTATTATGCAGAGACATACGGATAATCTGCTCCATATCGCTGTCGCCGATTTCTGATGTTTCTGTTTCGGCTGCATAATGAGACAAAAGATGAGCGATGTTTGAGATTGATTTGAGCTGTTCTTCAAACTGATTTGAAGCACTGTCAAGCGAACTCTCCGCTAAAAGGTCAAGCCGCTCGCGTATAGCAGTATTGGCAGTAAAATAAACATAAAGCGCAAACCCCGCTAAAATAACTATCGCAAGCGGGATAATTGTAATGACAATACGAAAATAAAGACTGTGATACCATTTGAGAGGCGGGTTAGTTGATTTTTTCATAAGGTTTACCTTGTGGTAAATTTTAGTGAGATGAATATTAAATGGCTCTTTTAATTTTTTATGATTAGATTATATCATAAGTTTTCAGTTTTGTCAACACCGAATTCGGAAATCGGAAATATAAACTCTGACATCTGTCCTCTGACATCTGTGTTATTACAATATTATTACAGTTTGGAACAACCGCATTTGTTCACAAAAAATTCACCAAAATTGTCTCAATATGCGTTATAATGAAGTTAACTAACCGCAATTGTCGAAATCCGTATTATTTTAATACGGGAAAGTTTACCGCACGGCTATGAAAAAATCCTTTTACAAAAAAATATTTAAAAAAACAGTTGCGCTCACGCTGTCTCTCGCAATGACGGCGGGGATTTTACCTGCTGCCCCTGTTTTTGCGGAGGATGTTTTAACTGCGCCCGAAATCACCGTGATTGAACAGCAGACAGAAGTTTTAGAAGATACCGAACTCGCGGAAGCTCCTCCCGAAGAATTTACGCCGATGTTTACATTCCCGGAGCAAATGCGCGGCGTATTTATAACGCCCGAAACAGATTTCCCGCTCACAAACGAAGAGGGTTTACCGCTCTCTGACGATGAAATCAACGCGGCGATTGACGAATTCTTTACCCTCTCAGACACATTCGGGATTAATACATATGTGCTCAATACGTCAGCCGAAAAGCTCTTTTATTCAACAGATGTAAATATTACCGTAAAAAAATCACCGATTGAATATGTTATAGAAGCGGCAGTAGCACGCGGAAGCTTTATATATCTGAATTTCTCGATAAGCGACTTAATGAACACCCTCACAGACAAAGATTTCGCCGAAAGGCTTGATACATTCGCCCTTTCTGTGCGTAATTTCACTGTGAAATATCCCACACACGGCATTATTTTAGACGGATATTATTCCTCAAAAAATACAGGTACCCTCAATGACTATAATAATTACGGCTCCGGCATAGGTTTTGAAAATTTCCTGTTAGACAATGCCTCTTATGTCTTTTCGCTTGCTTCATCTGCTATCCGAAAGACGAACAACACCGTCCCTGTAGGGTTATCGGTGAGTGACGTTTGGGCGAATTATGAAACAACGTCAGCGGGTTCTGTGACTACAGCCGATTTTGAGGCGTTGACAGACGGCTATGCCGATACTTTATCGTATATTGAAAAAGGGTATGCAGACTTTTTGATGCTCAAAACAGACGGGGCAATAGGTGATGCAAATAAACCCTTTAAAGATGTTACCGATTGGTGGAACAAAGCGGCGGCGGCGGCTTCTATCCCCATGTTTGTTACCCACAGCAACGAAAAAATCTGCACAGATACACCGGGCTGGTATTCGCCTGATGAACTGGTGAAACAGGTTATTTCCGCTTCTTCATTATCCCAATATAAAGGTTCTGCATTTAAATCCCTCAGGGCGTTAGATGACAATCAGCTTGATTCCACAACCGTTTTGATGAAGAATTACCAAAACGAAATTGATGTAGAGGGGCTTGAGTCGGAACTCGAAATGACCCTCCCTAAATCGCGGACATTTTCCACGGAAGAACCCGAAGTAGTATTCGCAGGCTCATTTGACCCGAATTTCCCTGTCTTCTATCAAAGTCAAGAGATTAAACTCAACGAAGCCGGACGTTTTTATTTCACAGAGGATTTAGAAGTCGGCGTAAATACCTTTAAATTCCAGAGCAAGGCTAAGACGATAACATATAAAATTACCCGAACGGTTAAAGTTTTGAAATCCATGACACCGACAGAACCCGAAATCCGTATTGACGGCGAGGGTATTGTCAGTATCACGGCTATAGCGTATAAAGGCTCGGAAGTATACGCTGCATTAAACGGCAAAAAAATACCGCTTAAAGAGACGGACGGGCAGTCGGAGGGACTTGACCCGAACTCGAATTACGCGAAATTTATGATTTATTATCAAGCCCCCAAAGCCAAAACAGGGGAGGATTTAGACCTCGGGCAAGTGACGGTTTACGGTATTTATACAGCCAAAAACGGGCAATTCAAGGAAAGCCTTGTAGGCTCTCAAGTCTATGTTAATATGTTAACGCCCCAAGCGCAGGCATTCGGCGGGAGTGTTCTCTCTGTCAAGAAAGACAACACCGCCGTTTATGCGGCAAACCTCACAGGCACAGAACCTACTCCTACACACACGCGGCTCCCGGCAGGGACTTTAGACTATTATGTCAATACGGTAACCTACGGCGGCACGGAGTATTACACCACAAACACCGGCAGACGTTTACGCAGCAATGCCGTAACGGTTATGGAGAATTTCCCGCTCGGCGAAAACCCGATTGAGGTCATAAACGCGGGGACGACAGGCGGAGATACGTTTGTTCTCTTGAGTATGTCCCAAAAAATACCTATAGATATAGCGTATAACGGCGTTTCGTACCGCCCGGGCGATAACGGGCAATTCTACGTTGACGGCTTCGGCGGCGATACCGTTTCGGTAATATTTGACTATATTACGGCTGTAAATTCAGGTGATATAAATTTCCCCGACGGCTCGCAATTCAAAACCGGCAGATGGGATACATACAAAGCCTCAAATGGTTTGCAAAAAACACGTCTGACATTATCTTTGCGCGAAAGCGGCGGCTACTACGGTATAACTTCAACCTATGACGCAGACGGCAATCTAAAACTCGTCTTCAACAATATGTCAAAATCACTTTCGGGCATGACGATTATAGTTGACCCCGGGCATGGTTATACAGGCAAAGAAGAATTCGACCCGGGAGCTGTCGGACACATAAAAGAGCAGAGCGCGAACCTTGCGATTTCAAAATATCTGACGAGTTACCTCGAAAATGAGGGTGCGACAGTTATCCGCTATAAGACCGAATCCGAAACCTATGTTACGGAAGAACGCGCCGCGAACGCCCGGCAGTATAAGCCCGATTTGTTTATTTCAGTGCACTGTAATGCGGCAGGGAAAACAGCTTACGGCGCGGAAGCTTATTACTTCATGCCGTTCTCGATGCCGCTTGCGAAATCAATTTCAGCGGAACTCTCGGACGTTTTAGAAGAAGTCCACGGCGGCGGCAACTCCGACAGAGGCGCAAAATACAACTATTTCTTCGTCACCCAACAGCAAGACTTCCCCTCCGTCTTAGTAGAAACAGGGTTTGTGACGAATTATGATGAGGCGATGGCTTTAGCCGATAAAGAGTATCAGAAACGGTTCGCACAAGCGATAGTTAAGGGGATAAAAAGATTTATTTCATAAGAAAGAGATATTATATGACCGTTCGAGTATCTACGATAACTAAAAAATCAATGAAAAATTTTAAACCGCAAAATATAAACACCAAGACAAAACACTCTGTTAACATAATTAATTATAAATCTGTGAAGACTCCAACCGAAAAAGTCGATAAAATGTCGCTTATTAATTCGCTTATCGGTTCTTTGAATTTACCGCCTGAATATGACGACCCTGAATATGATAGAAACTACGATAAACTCCGTGAAGAATGTTATCGTGACAGAGGTTTGTTATAATGAGAGTAGTCTTTGATAATAACATACTGATTGACGTTTTACGTCCGAATCCGGAATTTGAAGCAGACTCAAAGTCGGTTTTTCAGTTAGCGGGTTCAAATAAGATTTCGCCGTTTATTTGTGCAAATAGTTTAACAGACATATTTTATATTTTGAACAAAGTCCATGGTTCTTTAAAAGCTAAAAAGGATATTGCTAAGATTATATCCATTTTTAATATAATTCCCCTTGATGTATTAGATTGCATAAAAGCTTTACGGTCACAAATGAATGATTTTGAAGATGCAATTATAGCCGTAAGTGCCGAAAAAATTGATGCAGATTATATAGTTACACGTGATGAAAAATTTTTGAAATCATCATGCAAAATAAAAATTGTAACGCCGCAATACATAATTGATTATATGGCGTCAAAGGTATAACCACTAAAAATTTATATATGCCCCCTAAATCCTACCTCACCGAAATAATTAATACCCTAAAATCCCTCTACCCCGACCCGGCGTGTAATTTATCCTACTCTGCCGATAAGCCGTGGCAGCTGCTTATTGCGGCGCGGCTGTCGGCTCAGTGTACCGACTTGCGCGTAAATAAGGTTACGCCGGGGCTGTTTGAACGCTTCCCCGAACTCTTTGATTTTGCCGCCACAGATGCCGCTGAAATCGCCGAGATTATCAAACCTTGCGGGCTTTTTAATACGAAAGCCGCTTCAATAAAAGCTATGGCGCAAAAACTTATAACCGATTTCGGCGGTGAAATCCCCGACAGCTTAGATAAACTGCTTACCCTCCCGGGAGTCGGACGAAAAACCGCAAACCTCATTTTAGGGGATATTTTTCATCTCCCTGCTATAGTAACTGACACGCATTTTATTCGTATTACATACCGTCTGCGCCTGACAGATTCAAAAAATCCCGAAACAGTTGAACGGGATTTGCGTACGCTTTTGCCGCCCGATGAATCCTCCGATTTTTGTCACCGCATAGTCTTTTTCGGACGTGATTTTTGTAAGGCGCAAAACCCGCGATGTGATTACTGTAAACTACAACAAACACTGAAAATCGACTGCCGAAAAGAGTAAGTTAATGTCAAAAACTCAAACAAACCGTTTCCGCCCCTGTATTGATATCCACGACGGGAAAGTCAAACAAATCGTCGGCTCGACTTTAACCGCCGACGGTATGTGCGCAACATCAAATTTCGTCAGTAAATGCACTGCCGAATTTTTCGCTTTAAAATATAAAACCGACGACCTGCGCGGCGGGCATATAATTTTATTAAACCAGCCCGGCACACAGGGCTACGCCGACTGTAAAACTGCCGCTATGTCGGCTTTAAAGGCTTTCCCCGGAGGGCTTCATATAGGCGGCGGGATTACTGATAAAACAGCCGCCGAGTTCCTGCGCAACGGTGCTTCTCACGTTATTGTTACGTCTTTTGTGTTTCAGGGCGGCGAAATAGATTATAACCGCTTGAGAATTTTAAACAAAAAAATCGGGAAAGATAAGTTAGTGCTTGATTTATCGGTAAAACGCAATCCCCGTGACAAAAAGTTTTATATCGTGACAAACCGCTGGACTGTTTTTACGGACGAAGAACTGACTGTCGAAACTATGGCAAAGCTAACGCCGTCCTGTGATGAATTCCTGATTCATGCGGTAGATGCCGAGGGCAAACAAAGCGGCATTGAGACAGATGTCCTTGAAATTTTAAAAAATTACCGCGACTGTTACGGCAATGAAGTTACCTACGCCGGCGGAATTCATAATTTTAGTGAAATCGGGACAATTACCGAAAATAATGTGAATTTCACCGTAGGTTCAGCTCTCGACATTTTCGGCGGGGAACTGCCGTATGATGAAATAAAATTTTTGTAGCACCCTATTAAGCAAATGCCTTGACAAATCGCTTGAATTCAACTGATAAGCGAAAGTATTAAAATCTCTAACAGACCGCCACCATGCCGCCACAGGGGGAGAGGGGTAGGGGGTGCAGGGGGTGTAGGGGAGAGGGGGCGGCGTCTCGCCTGCCACTCCTAATAGCCGCCCCCTCGCCCCTCACCCCCTGCAAGACATTCAAACGGACATTCACGACATTCATTCTGACATTCAAACGGACATTCACAAAAGTAAATTTTTAGATTTTACAGCGTAGTAGTAAAATGAAATACAAAAAATATGCGGTTATACTGTTTGCAGTATTCCTGCTGATTATGCCGCTGCCTCTATATGCCGAAAACATAGAGCCGCCTGAAAATGATGATGCGCGTGTTGAAATTACTGTCGATACGCGCTCCGATATACGCGCAATAAGCCCCTTTATTTACGGAATAAACGACAACGACGGTATTTTAAATGTCAATGCGTCTTCCGTAAAACAAACGGGCGATTTTCTGTCGTCTTATAACTGGGAACGCAATTTCGCCAATACATCAAATACAGACGGTAACGAAAACGAACGTTTGCCGTCAAATTCACCTGCTTTATCGGATGATTTGCCGGCTGTATTTTCCTATGGATTTGTGGATAATGCAAGACTTCACGGAATTCCGGCGCGGTTTATTACGTTACCGCTCTTAGGGTTCGCGGCGGCGGATGCGGACGGTGTTGTAACAGAAAACGCTCCCGAGAGATGGGTAAAACAAATTATAACCAAATCCGGCGAATTGACTTCAACCCCCGATACCGACGACGAAACGGTTTTTACCGATGAATATTTAGCGTTTTTAATTAACCGTGAGGGTTATGCTTTAAGCGGAGGGATTACGGGGTTTTATCTCGACAGAATCCCCGAAATGCGGCATAAGCTTTATCCGACACTCGGACTTTCTCAAATTACCGCCGCAGAACTTGTAAGAATAAATACAGAAGCCGCTAAAGCCGTCAAAGCGATTGACCCGACGGCGACAGTATCAGCACCCTCAATAAGAAACCTTGAGAGTTTCGTGAATCTCTCAAACCCCGACGACTGGCGCACGCACTCTGATGAATATACGTGGTTTATCGACTACTATTTAGATGCAATGAAAAAAGCTTCCGACTTAGCCGGAAAGAGGCTTTTGGATGTTTTGGACTTGCAGTTTTATACAGAAGCGGTTGACGGTTACGGAAATCCGGTTATTTCATCGCAAAACCCGGGTTCAAACACAGCCCGCGAAGCCGCACCGCGCATTTTTTCGGATATGACCTATACAGAAGCTTCAAAATCGGCAATGACTTATAAGGCATACACCCCGCTCCTACAAACGCTTCAAAGCAGTATCAGAATGTATTATCCCGGAACGAAATTATCCTTTTCGGAAGTGAGTTTCGGTTATGGCTCTGACATAAGCGGCGGAATTGCCGCCGCCGATACACTGGGGATTTTCGGCAGAGAGGGCGTATGGGCGGCGCAGCTTGCAGACAGCGGGGAATATATTGATGCGGCTTTAAAAATTTTCACCGACTACGATTCAAACGGCGGTCATTTCGGGAATGTTTCTGTTTCGGCAGGGAACGGGCAAAGTGCAATGTCCTCCGTCTATGCCGCAACTGAAGGCAGTGAAGATACCCTAAAACTTCTTTATATAAATAAAAACGCCGAAGAAGACCAAACGGTATTCTTTTCGCTGTATTCGGATGCCGACTACGGCTCGGCAAATATTTACGGATTTGACGCCGATGATTCTATGGTAACAAGGCGGGGTGAAATTCCGATAGAGGGGAATGTTTTTGAATACTCCGTTCCGCCTCAGACAGTGTTACTCTTTGAATTTTCAGGGGAACTCCCCGACGGTTATAAACCGCCCGTAACCACGCTTGTAACAGAGCAAAACGGTCAAACGGTGGTATCTGTAGTTACAACACCTTCCGCCCCGGTGACAACCGAAACCTTTCAGACTGCCGCCCCCGACGAAATAATCCCGGAATATTCGGCAGATGAACAAGGCAGAGTTTCTACATCAGCAGATGCGGATAAAAATGACAACATCCCGCCCCCGATAAAAATCATAGCAATTCTCTTAGCCGCCGCCGCTATCGGGACGATTATTTTTACTGTTTTTAATTTGAGGAAATTTTGATTTCTGTTTTTGTGAATGTCATACCAGAAGACAGAGGCGAGAATACAGAATACAGATGAATGTCACGTTTGAATGTCAATATGAATGTCTGTGAATGTCACGTTTGAATGTCCGATGAATGTCGTGAATGTCCGTCTACGATGTCTTGCAGGGGATGAGGGGAGAGGGGGGCGGCTATTTGAGGTGGCAGGCGTGACGCCGCCCCCCTCTCCCCTACACCCCCTGCACCCCCTACCCCTCTCCCCCCTGTGGGGCATGAAACCTGTCTGCTTAGTCTTACTCACCCGCTCCGTATATTCACTTCAAGCGGCATACAAGATAAAATATTTGAATTTTAGGTTATATCGAAAAATTCAAAACAAAATCTGTCTTCTGTCCTCTCGCTTCTGTCCTCTGTTCTCTCGCCTCTGTCTTCTGTGTTGCGCCCGCCCTCGGTCGCCCGCACATTCTAAACGCTGTGCGGGTTACTGATAAACGTGCCATTCATAATCTGTCCTCTGTAGTTGCGTAGCAACTACGCTTCTCAGCCTCTGTCCTCTGTTCCGTAGGGGCGGTCTTTGACCGCCCGTTCCCTCACAATTCCGTCTGTATGTAAGCGGGCGAACACAGTTCGCCCCTACAAAACCAAAATCAAAAGCAGAATTCCTCCGAAAATTCAACATCCTCATTTTTCATATAATCCCCGTTAGCATTAATGGGCGATTCAAAATGCAAACCCTTAAGCTGCATGATTTTCGTCTTAAAATGAAGCATCTCCGGCGGCACATTCCGGCGTTTTGCAATATCAAAAAACGGTATGCCCTCATGCAAATCCGCCATATACTCCTTTTCATCAATCAAAATCTCAGCCGCGAAAATATTTGCCTCATATTCAAGCGGATTAATTGACGGCGAAAAGGGTAAATGCCCGTGCTCAAACGCCGAGCCGCCCGCTAAGAGCTTTCGGTGAAGCATATCATGACCGAGTTCGTGTGCGGCATACACTTTAGCGGAATTTTCATCAATCCCGCGGTTTATCACAATATTGCGTATCCGCGATTGGCAAAAATAGTAAGCCTTTATAAGCTTCCCAAGGTCTTTATACCTCACCGCCACACCGCACTGTTTTGCTATAATAAAAGGGTCGCGTGTTCCGGTGCGGCGAATTAATGCCGATGCTTTATTTGAAATTAAATCTATTGATAACATTTTTTAGGTTCCATTCCGCCGCCGACAGTGGCAGCAGAAAAGTAATTCTTTCACGTTAAAATCTATTGTTTTTTAAATCTAAACATCAAGTCTCGGCTTGGTTCTGGCTTTACGGCGGCGCGGTGAAAACTTAGCTTCGGCTTCGGCTTTTGACTCCAGATAAACCTCCATGAGGCTTCTGAAAAATACATCTTTTGCTTCTTCATCAATTTCGCCGCCCGCAAAGAGTGCCGCCGAACGAGTGAGAAGTTCACGCGCTTCCGCCATGCTTTTTTGCCCGAATCTTTCTTTGACCGAGTCGATAAAAATTTCCTTTTCGGATGGAATCTTCGGATCATCTTCATCATCGCTTAAAAGATAATTATACGAAACATTCAAAGCGGCGGCTATCTTTTTGATATTCCCGCTTCGCGGCATAATGCCGAGTATCTCATAGCTGTAGATAGTGCGTTCTGAAATGCCTGTTTTTTCTGCAAGCTCTGTCTGCGACAGATTAAGGCTTAAACGATTGGTTTTTAATTTTTCCGCGAAAGTCATAAGCTTCTCCGTTTATCTTTAAAAATTTAATTCATATACCGCGCAAACCGGTATGAAATTTATTTCGGCTGAACTTCTTGTTACTATTTTATCACGGAAGTTTATGAAAGTCAAGTAATTCACAGAAAATTTACAATTTTATTTTTTAATTATACTAATATGCCATAAAGAAATGAAGTGATGTGCGGGCGGGCGGGGCGCCCGCCCCTACAAATTGTATTCAAAATGATTTTGGTCTGTAGGGGCGACCGCCCTCGGTCGCCCGTTGTTTCGGGGCAAATTTAATCAATTCTATAAATGCATATTAGTATTTAAAATTTACTCAATAAAAAAACTTGACATTTCTAAATTAAAATGCTAAAATGGTTGTATGAAAAACCCGTTTAAAGCTGTTCTGCAAGCGAATATGCAGAAAAAACTGATTATCGTCTGTATAATTATCATTGTGCCTGTTTTTGCGGCATCGCTATTTTTAATCGGCAGTATTTGGGATGTTCTCCAAGAATATGACGTAAATGATATAAAATCCGAAACAGAGATTTTAGGGCAGCGGTATTATGAAATAATTGACAGTGCCGAAAATTTCGGTATAGGTTTGGAAAATGCTTTCGCACGATTCACCGCCGGTGAAACAGAGGTTTTAATATTACCGCAAAAACCCGCCGTTGTCGATAGTTTTATTATTTATTCTGACTTTTCTCAGCCGGAAAATCAAGCCCAAACAACAGCCCCGGAGACCGCGCCGCCTGTAAAAACGGCTCAAACTTTCGCGCCGCTTGAAAGTGTTTCCGGTACAGCTTGGTATAAAACCGCTGCCGAAACAGATAAACCGTTCTGGACGTTCACAGCCCTTGAAACGACCGATTTTCGTTTTGCGTTAATTATACCGCTTTATGTGAACGGTGAGTTTGAGGGTGTTGCGGCACTTTTCGCTAAAGATTCGGTTTTATCGGAAGTTTCAAATTCGGCGAATGTTTCGGCGGTTTTGACATTTGATAACGGCATGATTTTTTATTCAGATACACCGGACCAATACCCTGTGATGAATATGATGCCCGTTGAAGCTTACGCCGACAAGCCTGTTGTGGTTGATGATAATTTTATATCCGGCGACACATTCGTTGTGATGTCGGAGATTCGACCGCTCGGCACGGGTGAAACTTTCAGAGTATATTTGACCGTACCCTATTCAAATATGACATCAGAGAGCCGAAATGCTGTACTCGTCTATATTTGGTATGTTATTCTGTGCTTGATTCTGTCAATTCTATTTGCAATTTTATTCTCGGGATTTTTCACGCGCCGCATTAACTTTTTGGGCAGCCAAATGAACAAGGTTATGAAAGGCGATTTAGATCTCTCGGAAAACCTTTCGGGCAATGATGAAATAAACAGGCTCTATACGCTCCTGAGGCAAATGGTTAAAAGTATGACACGCCTCGGCGCGGAAACAGCCAAGGCGCGCCTCAATGCCGAGACATTTCGCCTCAATAAAACCGAAGCCGAATTCAAAGCCTTAGCCAGTCAGATAAATCCACATTTTCTATACAATACCCTTGAAACAATCCGAATGAAAGCCTATTCATCAGGCGATAAGGACACGGCGGAACTCATAAAAATCCTCGGGAAATTTATGCGGCGAAGCCTTAAAGTATCTGAAGGGTTTGTCACACTTGAGTCGGAACTTGATTTTACGCATAACTATTTAAAACTCCAGTCGGCGCGTTTCGGTCAGAGGGTGAGATATAATATCTACTCGGAGGTTTCAAAAGAGTTTGAGATATTGCCGCTGATTATTCAGCCGCTTGTGGAAAACGCATATGCACATGGTGTTGAGGGCGTAAAACAAAACGGATACATACTCATAGCTATACGATTATCAGGCAAAAATGTCGTGATTGAAGTCAAAGACAACGGGCGCGGAATGGACGAAGATGCACTCGAAAAACTCCGTCTGAAAATCAATTCCGGCGACACATCATCAGGTAAATCTATCGGACTGACGAATGTAAATATGCGTATAAAAATGGTCTACGGTGTGGAATACGGCATGGAAGTAGACAGCGAAGTAAACTACGGCACAACAGTACGTATAAGACTTCCGCGCAATGATTTAAGTTTTGGAACAAAAAAATAAGCAACCTGATTTTAGCTGAAATCAACATTTTCTAATCGCGGACGAGCTAAGAAGTAGCCGTAAGTGACTATATTAAAAGCAAGAGTAAGACCGGACAGTACACGTATTCGCTCCCACAGGGGGATGGGGGAGGGGGGTGTCGGGGGTGAGGGGGAAGGGGGCGGCGGGTTAATACCGCCGCTATAGCCGCCCCCTTCCCCCTTACCCCTGACAAGTTCATGCAAACGGACAT
>JAISHV010000076.1 GCA_031262495.1 Ruminococcus sp. | reverse complement strand
GGGCGCCCTCGCCCGCCCGCACACAATTAATTATTATGCTATGGCTGACAACCGAATAACATATGAAAATTTTGTTCTTTTCCTAAAATTGAGCGTTTTTGAATATGCGGGCGGGCGAGGGCGCCCGCCCCTACGACACAGAGGTCAGATTATGAAATTTTTCGGTTTTGACAAAGACGAATGGGACAGCATTATAGGTATTTCATCGGATAGACATCCCATTTGGGGATTTATATTTAAAGCATTTTTTACCGTTTTATTTACCCCTTTTATCATCTTCGCTATTGTAATTGCCATTGTTATTATAAAAGTTTACATATTTTAGTGCTTTTAACACAGTTAAATTACAACATAAATAGAAAATTAATATTTTTCAAAAACCCCTTGACAAGGGGCTTTATATATGTTATAATATGAATACTTTAATGCCTAAAAGCTTTAAAGCGTCAAACGACTAAAGAGAGGTTTCGTTTCTTATGACCATTTACGTAATATTAATAGTCTACATAGCCATAATGCTCGGGATAGGGTTTTACTGCCGCCGTCATTCAAAAGACGTGTCGGGGTTTGTCCTCGGCGGGCGCAATCTCGGGGGCTGGATTACCGCTTTCGCTTACGGCACATCTTATTTTTCAGCGGTTGTGTTTATCGGTTATGCGGGGCAGTTCGGCTGGAATTTCGGTGTCGCGGCTACGTGGATAGGGCTTGGCAACGCCTTTATCGGTTCACTCTTACCGTGGATTATTTTAGGCAACCGCACCCGCGTTATGACAAAAGAATTAAACGCTTCCACAATGCCTGAATTCTTTGAAAAACGCTATAACTCCAAAAACTTGAAAACCGTTTCGGCTTTGATTGTATTTATTTTCCTCATCCCCTATACCGCATCTGTCTATAACGGGCTGTCTCGTCTCTTTGAGTCGGCTCTGAATGTCCCTTATGAAATTTGCATAATCGCCATGGCGGCTCTCACCGCCGTTTATGTAATCACAGGCGGCTATATGGCGACGGCTATAAATGACTTCGTTCAAGGGCTTGTTATGCTCGGCGGCATTTCGGCTGTCGTGTTCGCAGTACTGAATAAACAAGGCGGATTTACTGCTGCCCTTCAAAAACTCGGTGAAATTGAAAACGGTGTCCCCGCAAACACGTTAAATACCCTTTTCGGTCCCGACCCCATAAACCTTTTAGGTGTCGTAATCCTCACATCCCTCGGCACATGGGGATTGCCGCAGATGGTACAAAAATTCTATGCGGTAAAAGATAAATCAGCCGTTTCAAAAGGCTCAATAATTTCAACTATTTTCGCATTGGTTGTCGCGGGCGGAAGCTACTTTATGGGCGGTTTCGGCAGACTCTTCGGCTCAACAGACCCCGCAGAAGCCGCCGAAACAGGACGTACTTTAATTCAAACCGCCGGCGGGAAACCTGTATTCGACTCAATCGTCCCCGCTATGCTCAAATCAGCTTTGCCGGAACTTCTTATCGGAATTGTTGTGGTACTCGTTTTATCGGCTTCAATGTCAACCTTGTCTTCACTTGTCCTTACATCCAGTTCCACATTAACTATAGACCTCATAAAGCCGCGTATGGGCAAAAAAATGACCGACAAAAAACAAGTTTTGGTAATGCGCGGATTAATTATCTTCTTCGTAGTGATTTCAGTAGTTATAGCCCTCAACCCGAACACCTATATTTCAACCATGATGTCAATCTCATGGGGAGCTTTAGCCGGCGCATTCTTAGCCCCGTTCCTCTACGGTCTTTTCTCGAAAAAAATCACCAAAGCCGCTTGCGCCGGAAGTTTCATTCTCGGTGTCGGAATCACTGTCGGACATATGGTTATATTCAGTTTGGGGCTGTTCCCTGAACTCACCAAAGCGGCGGCAGCACTGCCCCTGAACCTTGCGTCGCCGATTAACGCCGGGGCGGCGGCAATGATAATTACTTTGATTGCAGTGCCGCTTATCAGCCTTGTTACAAAGGTAAAAGATACTGAATATGTGGACAAAATCTTCGCCGACTGCAAGAATTTTAAGTAACTCTCTTTCTTATCAATATTGGCATAGCAATTTAGGGCTTGAGTTTAATCTCAAGTCCTGCTTTTTTTACACTAATATGCATTTAAAGAATTGATTGAGTTTTTTTCCAAAAACGGGCGACCGAGGGCGGTCGCCCCTACAGAGTTTTATTGTGCCGTAGGGGCGGGCGCCCCGCCCGCCCGCACATCATTTCATTTTTTTATTGCATATTAATATTATAATTCAAATTGTTAATTTTTTGTTACCATAATCGTATTGACTAATACAATAAACTATGATATAATGTAAAAGGGAAAATATTATCTCTTTTTACAGCTTAGTTTAGAGGAACTTTATGGAAAATAACACTTGCCCGAAATGTAATTCGGCGCAATATAATAATAATATCTGTGCCGAATGTGGATACATAGCCGAAATTCCGCCCATTCTGCCGAATATAATTGACGACCCGGCGGAAGGTCCGCTGCCGGCGGACGTTTCACAACCGGCGACACCGCAATCCCCGATTGCTCCGCTGATGAACGAAAACGCGACAATAAAACCGCTCTACCCCTATGTATATCCGACACAGTTTTCTAAAAAGAGTAACAGGGGACTGTTTGCTCTTTTAGCCGTGTTTTCGGTTGTTATCGCCGTTTCAATTTTAGCTCTTCTATTATTTTCACAGCGGCCGCCTGAAATTGACGAAATAATCGAACCCGCGGCTGTTTCAACCGCCGCCGAAATAATCACAACCGCCGCCGAAACAGTTACAACAACCTCTGAAACCAAACCCGCAAAAACCGAAAACGTAACCACAGCCGCAACCACATCCGCAACAACAAAAACACAAAGGCAGCTCACTACTTCCGCTCCCGACTTTATCGCCGAACCTATCGGGACTGATAATGATTATGGTTACGGTTACGGCTATGATTATGACGATTATGATTACGATGATTATGACGATGGAACAACGCTTGCCGAAGATATTGATTATTATGACGACGGTTCGGTTGTCGCTTATTCTCATTTGACGAATGAGGACGATTATTACGCAGGTTTTATTATAGACTATGAGCCCGGAAAAACTCTGCAAGTCGGCTTTTCAACCGGCGGCGGCGCGCTGTACGACTTCTACGACAGTATGGTTTGCATTGACCTCAACACCGACAATTACGGCAGAACCTTTATCGGTAATTATTATAACGGCGATTGGGACGAAATCGGTTATCTCTTTTGGGATTATACAGATACAGAATGTATGATAGCCCAATTTGTAAACGGAGATGTTGAAGGCGGCGCATTTCATTATGACGGCGAAGAATTATTCATCAAAATGTTTTCAGACGGCGAAGAACTGATGTCGGGTTTAACAGAGAAAGAGGCTGACGGAGATTCTGTTTATTGGCTTCTTGACGGCGAGAAATTTTACAGAACCGCGCCGCCTTCCGGTGAAAATTACGGCTATTCGGGCACTCATATGGACGGCATGGACGGTATGTACGGATATTATTATAAAAATGACAGCAAAGCCGCTTACAGAGGTGAAACCGTTGACGGCGAATATTACGGAATGGGAATTTTAGTAACGCCTGACGGTGAAATCCAAATCGGTAATTTTGATGAAAATCTTCCCGATGACTACGGGCTTCTCATAAAAGCCGACGGCTCATGTTATTTTCAAAATTATGACGAGGGCGAAGTTCTGTTTTCCAAAGAAATTGAGGGTATGAAGATAGATACCGGGATTTTCTATTGAAAAATATTACAAGTATTATAATGAATTTATGAAAAAAATAAAACAAACAGTTGCCCTTATAATAACCCTCCTGCTGTCATTTTCACTGAATTTGACGGCGGCGGCGGAAGACGTACCCGAAGTGGTTGTAGAATCGCGGGGCGGGGTTGTTCGCATATATGCTGAAAGCGGATATGATGCCTTTGTCAGTTCGGGGTTTATTATCTATGCCGATGATGAAAATCTTGATTATTACATAGTCACGAATTTACACGCCGTAACGATGGAGTATTACGGCGGGCTTCATTGGTGCGACTATGTTTCTGTTATTTATGAAGATTCATCAAGTGCGGATATTGAAATTGAGCTTTCGGATATTACGCCGATACTTGATTCTGACGGAAAAAAGCTTGATTTGGTGATAATTAAGGTGCACGACTATCGGCTCAAAGGCTATAAAGCCTTGCCTTTGCGCAATTCGGATACCCTCCGAATCGGTGAATCCGTCTATGCGCTCGGTTTCCCGGGTGTGGCTGATTACGCACTCGCCGACGGGGATAATGTACCCTCAACCCCCGATGATGTCACATTTACCGCCGGAATTATAAGTAAACTTGACGTAAAATTCGCCGAAACAGGCGAAGCCGAAGCCGAAATCACAGTTCAGCACACTGCTTCAATAAACAGCGGCAACTCCGGCGGTCCTCTCCTTGACAAAAACGGTGCCGTAATCGGCGTTAACACATGGGGTATTGACAATTCTGACTTATATTATTCCGGGATTGCTGACTATATTATAGCCCATTGTGAAACAAACAGTATTCCGATTAAACTATGGGACGGCGCGCCAACCACTACAACCGCCGAAGAAACCACCGCAACAACCGTTACAACAACCGCGCCCGCCGAAATAACCGAAATCGAAACTGCCCCGCCCTCTACAGAAATTATACAAGCTGTAGAAAAAGACAAAATGTATACATCATATGGGTTTTATATAACCTGCTTTTTCGCTGTAATTTTAATTGTATTTATAATTCTGCTGATACGCAAATTATCAAAAAGAGGGGGCAAAACCCCGCGTATTATAGGCACAGCAGGACAATACTCAAAGCAGGTTTACGGCGTATACGGGAAAATGACCATAGGGCGCGCCCCGAATGTATCACTTAAATTCCAGATACATACCCCGGGCGTGAGTGATGTTCATTGTGAACTTGAAAATATTGACGGAGCACTCACAATAACGGATAGAATTTCCACATACGGGACATTTCTAAACGGTAAAAAGATTACCCCGGGGCAGCCTATTATATTAAAGCGCGGCGATGTGTTCTGTTTAGGGTCGAATTCGGTTGAGTTTAAAGTAATGTAGCCATAAATTACATTTTTATTACAATGAAAAATTTCATAAAAACCGCTTTACAAATGCGGTTTTTTGTGTTATAATGTAAATAATTATAATTGTCTTAAAATATCCACATGAGGATTTTATAAATGGATCTCAATAAAAAGAAAAGAATACTCAAAACCCTGAATGAAAAAGGGCGTAAGAATGTATTACTATTTTTACCATGTGTAATAATAGCGTTTTTTGTACGCTTAGTATATTTTATCGGCTTACATTTAGATATGCTTCTGTCTGATAAAGAGGGGCGTTTTTTAGGGCTGGAAAGAAAAGCAAAAACGCCTAAAAAAAGCTCCGGCAGAGCGGTAACAAAGCACGTTTTCACAGAGGGCAGACACCCTTCCCCCCTTGGCAGAGCACTTTCGTCGGCTCTCGCGGTGCTTATAATTGTGCCGTTTTTACCGCAGATTAGTTTGCCGGTCGCGGCGGCACCCCGAGGCGACCCCGAACATATTTTTTTGAGAGGCAATACAAGATACGGCTATTATGATGAGGATATGGCTGATACATCTACAATGCCCGAGGTAGTCAGTGTAAACTCAAAATCGGGTTGGGGCTACGGAACGGCTGTACTCTCTGTACGTTATAAAAATCCTGTGACACCGAGTACTAATCCTCTTCGGGCAATCAGAATTCTGCAAAGTATTGACGGCGAAAAAAGCGAACCGCTCAGTGACTATGAATTTAATGCCAAATCAATAACCGATTCAGCTGATACTACACAGACATTATTTGTAGCGGGGCTTGACCCGGCGAAAAAATATGCTTTTTTTGCCCAAGCGTACGCTATGGTTGATTTATATTATGAAATAGTCACTCCGGCGCAGACTCACGAAGACACCGTAACAGGCAATATAATTATTGATGTCCCTGAAAAAAAAGAATGGGCATTGGTCGAAAACGAAACCTATGAATATTACACAGACACAAACATACCTATTTTAGATGCCGATAACCCCAATAAAACCCAGCTGCCTGTTTCGTCATTTAACCCTGTGGTTAAATTTGACAATCCCGATTATGAAAACGGTGCATTATCTATTACGTGGAACTCTGTTGATGATGCCGACGGCTATTTGGTTTATCGTATTAATACGGATGCAACAAACCCTCAGCCTGTTCCTATGGCGAATATCAAGGGGAACAGCAATACATCTTATCCCGCGAGCGGCATGGTTTTTGAAGTGCTTGACCCGTCCACTGTATATACGTATAATATAATCGCATATCAAGGTGTTGCGGAAGCTTTTAACGAATATAAAACCACAGAGGCAAAATATTACATACTCTCTCCGAATGAAAATTCCGATTATAAAGGCATTGTTTCGCGTATAGAAACTCCGACACCTGCTAATATCCCCGCCGCGCCTGTAGCTGACGGTATGCAGATTGACTGGAACGACATAACAAAAATCAAAAATTCCGACCCCGCTACTGCCGGATATATGGTTTACAGAATGACAGATGAAGCGATTATAAACGAAGTTTTAGCACTTGATGATGATGCCTCATCAACGGCTATATTAAGCGAAGCCGAAAATCTTGACTTAACCAGAATTGTAGCTATAAGCGACAAACAAGCGGAAATTGAAAACTCCGTTTCGGAATATCTCGATACATCGGCGGGAGACGGCACAGTGTATTATTATGCTGTTGCCGCTTACAGACGTGTGCCCGGCGAATCGAAAAAATATGAATCTGTTCCGCTTATAATTCCGTCCTCGACTCAATCCCGCCCGTCTCAAGTTACGGGACTTTCGGCTCTCCCGAATGATAAAACGGCGTATTTAAAGTGGAACCGTATGGGGAATGCGGCAGACGGATATGCCGATACGTATATAGTTACATACAGCGAAATTGATGAAAACAATAACACTGTCGGCTCACAGAAATCCGTCCGCGTCAGAGATTCTCTCTTAAAATGGGATGAAAGCGGCATGACAGAGCCGTATAAACTCCCGGGCGGACTGGTAAACGGCAAACGATATGAATTTACCGTTGCGGCTGAACTGCGCGGACTTTTAGGTCCGTCTTCCGACTCCAAAATTATTTTAGTCGGCGGCACACCCTCAATGCCCCAAGATATCACATTATCGCCGTCTCAAAACCGTATTACCGTATCATGGGAAGCCGTACCCGGGGCTGATTATTACGAACTCACTCACGGCAAGGTAGACGCCGATTCGGGGCTTGTTACTGCATGGTCAGAGCCTGTCCGCGTTGACGGTACTACATGGATACATGAAGATATCGCTAACTACGATACATACAGTTATAAAATCACGGCGAAAAAGACTGTTGCCGCAGGAACTGTAACCGACGGAGCATTAACCGCCGAGGTGCGTTCATCGCCGCAGTCCCCCAGCCATTCGGCGATGGTCGGCACGTATGTAGCACCGCCGACAGACGGTCTTGTGAGTGTCACAAAGGGTGTCGCAAAAATCACATGGAAAGCCCCTCCGACTCAGTCGCCGAAAATCGAGGGTTATGTTGTCACAGGCACAAGCTCCGACGGCGCAAAGATTTCACCGAACACCACTTCAACGTCTTATTCCCACACGCTCCCGACTACAGGGGCGACATGGACGTATACCGTTCAGTCGTATATTACACTCAACGGCTCAAGAATACTTTCCGCTCCGCTTGATGTAGACGGCACGGCTAAAGGTGACGGCACTCCCACAGAACCGCCGTCAACAGCCCCGGCTACACCGCAGGGCTTTAAAGCTACGGCGAAAAGCGACACTGTTATTGACCTTTCGTGGGTAGATTCATCAAAACCCTACGGCTATATTATCTATGGCAAAAAGAATGCCGAAAGTAATGTAACCGCCGCTCAAATCATGGCTTCGCCCGACTATAATTCAGGCGGCATACCCGCTTCTGCTAAAACATACTCCCATGACAACTTAAAATCAGGCGAAAAATGGTCGTATGTGATGGTTTCGTATAACCTTTCGGGGAATTCTACCGTAGAGTCCCCGCCGACTGTCGTTAAAACCGCTACAACCACCGGCGTTTCCACAGAAGACCCCGACCCAACCGCAACCCTCTCCGCACCGCTTGACCTCGTAATTACAACCGCCGACGGCACAGCTACCCTCACGTGGAAAGCCGTAAACGGCGCTACAAGTTACACCGTTTACGCAACGTCCGGGAATGAACGGCTTACGTTTAACATTTCCGGTACGACATTTACGCATAAAGATTTACTCAACGGCGCAACGTGGAGCTATTATGTTACCGGGAATAAAACCGTTGAAGGCTCACTTGTTCACGGACCGGCTACGCCTACGTATACGGTGAAAATCGGCGTTTCACTGAATCAGCCTGTGAATTTCACAGCCGTTTCGGGGAATCGTCAGGTTGACCTTTCTTGGTCGCCTGTTGCGAATGCCGAGGGGTATATTGTGTATCTTTATAATCAAGAGGCACAGGAATTCCGCCCCGTTGATGTTATTACAGCGTCAACGTTCAGTGCGGCAGGCTTAATTAACGGGCGCAAATATGTATATATGGTTGCCGCATATAAAACCGTCAACGGCGAAAAAGCCGTAGGTCCGTATTCAATGACCGTCACAGCTTCGCCCACGCTCGGAAGCCCTCAAGACCTTGATACTCTGCTCACGGTCAGAGGTACAGCCCCCTATGGTATGGACTATTCGGAGCTTATTTCAGCCTCGGCTAATCACGGCGCATTTGATACAGATATTGACATTTATATTACAACAAAGGACGAATCAACCGAACAGATTAAATCCTATCTGAACGAATTCGGCAACGGTGTATCCGATTTTATAGTATACCCATTTGATATAACTTTATATCAAGCGGACACGCGGATTGAGATGGAACCGAACGCGGGTTATACCGTGACGGTGACTTTACCTTTGCCGGAAGAACTTGAACGCTACCGCGATTATATTCAGGTAATTCACATTGACTCCGTAGGCGACGTTGAACAACCCAAAACTACAATGGCGGAAATAGAAAACGTCTGGTGTATACAGTTCGCGGTTGACAGCTTCTCGCCGTTTGCGTTTGTAATTTATAAGCCGCAGATTGTGGATGTTTCAAGCGGCTTCGGAAACACGGCAGCGGCGGCAGGGACGATTTACACCGTCAGTGCCGTAATACCTCAGGCTATGATTACACAAACCGGGTTTAAGGTTGTCACCAAAAAAAGACGTGAAGTATTTCATATAAAAGCCATTGAAAAGGCAGCACGATAAACTTAGAAAGTAGTCCCCCTCAATGCCCGAAAACACTGTAGAAATTATTGAAGCAGACATTTCAATGCTAAACACTTTGATTGAGTTTCGTTTGAATTATTTAAACAGCATAAAATCGCTGACAGATGAACAAAAATCCGCTGTAATCCTACAACTCAAAGACTACTTCCCGCGCCGTTTAGGCACAGATTGTCACTGTTTTTTACTGTACGTGGACGGCGTATGTGTAAGCTCTGTTTACTTCATAGATTGTGAAAAACCGGCAGGCACGAAATTCATCAACGGCAAAACGGCAATGCTCATGAACGTGGTTACACTCCCGGAACACCGCAAAAAAGGCTACGCCTCGAAACTGCTTGAACACGTAATCGAATTCGCCAAACAAAGAGGTATCAGCTGCATAGACCTCTCCGCGACTGAAATGGGACAGCCGCTTTACAAAAAGCATGGGTTCTACTGTAGAGGAAACTCAGAAATGAGATTACAAATCAAAGATTAAAAGAACGCCGCGTTTCATCGAAAACGCGGCGTTCATATTTCTATTTGATACATATTCTGTAGGGGCGGTGCGCCTTGCAGAAAAATCTGCTGCCCGCCCGCATTATCATAAATACCGAATTTTTGGAAATAAATGAAATTCTAATAGATTTTTGTTTATCAGCTAAAGTTAAGCGTTTTAGGGTGTGCGGGCGGGCGAGGGCGCCCGCCCCTACATATTCCGTCAAGCAGTTTCTATTTGTGCCGCCGTCTGCAAGTTAAGTTTTGTTATTGCATCTTCGCGCATTTTATATTTTAAGATTTTTCCTGCCGCGTTCATTGGGAAACCGTCTGTAAAATCCACATAGCGGGGGATTTTGTGTTTCGCCATGGATTTTTTTACGTATTCTTTGATTTCGTCTTCTGTGGCAGTTTCACCGTCTTTTAAAATTACGCAAGCGCAAATTTCCTCGCCGTACGCCTTGTCGGGCACACCGATAACCTGAACGTCGCTCACTTTCGGGTGAGTATAGAGGAAATCCTCAATCTCTTTCGGATAGATATTCTCGCCGCCGCGTATGATCATATCCTTTATACGCCCGGTAATCTTATAATATCCGTCTTTAGTACGTCTGGCAAGGTCGCCCGTATGCAGCCAACCCTCACTGTCAATCGCCGCCGCTGTCGCTTCGGGCATTTTGTAATACCCTTTCATAATGTTATAACCGCGTGCGCAGAGTTCGCCGTCTGCTTCGTCGGGTAACACTGCGTTGGTTTCGGGGTCGCGGATTTGGACTTCAACGGCGTAACTCTCTTTGCCGACTGTTGCAACGCGTTTATCTATGCTGTCTTTTGTCGTAGACATAGTTATAGCCGGGGATGATTCAGTCTGCCCGTAGGTGATACAAATTTCTGTCATATGCATTTTCTCTATTACGTCTTCCATAACCTTAATGGGGCAAGGCGAACCCGCCATTATACCCGTGCGCATATGCGTTAAGTCAGTTTTGTCAAAATCTTCATGCGCAAGCATAGCGATAAACATTGTCGGTACACCGTGTACGGCTGTACATTTTTCTTTATTAATTGCCGCTAAACCTTTTTTAGGTGAAAATTGGGGAACAGGCACCATCGTAGTACCATGTGTCATAGAAGCCGTCATAGCAAGCACCATTCCGAAACAATGGAACATCGGCACTTGAATAAGCAGTTTATCCTCAGTGGAAAAATCCAGACAGTCGCCGATTGATTTACCGTTGTTGACTACATTATAGTGTGTGAGCATTACGCCTTTCGGGAAACCCGTTGTCCCGGAGGTATACTGCATATTCGCTACATCATGGGGCTGAATTTCACGGCGGCGCGCCTCAACCTCTGTCTGCGGCACGTCTTTGCCCATAGCTACGGCTTCATCCCATGTGAAACAGCCATCCTGACGGCTGTCAACGGTAACGATATTGCGCAAGTACGGCAAGCGTTTTGATTTAAGCTGACCGGGTTTTGAGGTCGCAAGTTCGGGGCAGATTTCTTTCATAATAGCGACATAGTCACAGTCTTTGCATGAATCTACCATAACAAGCGTATCTGTGTCGGATTGGCGTAAGAGGTATTCGGCTTCGTGGATTTTGTAAGCCGTATTGACAGTAACAAGCACCGCGCCGATTTTTACTGTCGCCCAGAATGTAATAAACCATGCCGGCACATTGGTTGCCCAAATGGCAACATGAGAGCCGCGGCGAACGCCCATTCCGATTAATGCGCGGGCGAAAGCATCCACATCATCGCGGAATTGGGGATACGTGCGCGTGTAGTCAAGTTCCGTATAGCGGAATGCATACTGATTTGGGAATTCTTCACAAATGCGGTCAAGCACATCGGGGAACGTCAAGTCAACGAGTTTTTCTTTTTGCCACGGATATTGCCCCACACCGCGTTCGGATTTTTGAAGCGGGTGTTTGTGTTTTGTGCGATAGGGTTTCATGAAGTCGGCAAACTGCGGGAAAACAATGCCCGCATCCTGTAAATCCGCCGCCCAGCGTTTTACCCATTCAAGGCTTACGTAGCCGTTGTAGCCGATATTTTTAAGAGCCTCAAAAGCTTCCTCAAGCGGCATATCGCCCTCGCCGCACATACGGTATTCGATTTGTCCGTCAGGCTTTACAACACTGTCTTTTACGTGTGTATATTTTATATACGCGCCTAAATTTGTAACAGTAGTTTCAGGGGATTCGCCGCCGAAACGATAGGGGTGATGAATATCCCACAAAGCCGCTACGCACTTGCTGTTTACCTTGTCGAGCATCTTTTTGAGCCTTTTAGTATCGGAATATACACCATTTGTCTCGACAAGCAGATAAACATCGGCATTCTCGGCGATTTCAGCGGCTTTTTTAAGTCCCTCTGCAACGGCATCATCATCAACATCGCCCTCGGGCGCGGGGTTGCGGTCTGCCAAAACACGGATAAAAGGTGTGCCTAAAGTTGCGGCAAGCTCAACATATTTTGAAATTTCATCAAGCGTCCCGGGTAGTTCATCGGTATATTTAAAACAACATCCGCTTGACAGACAGGGAATTTCAAGCCCGATTGATTTTAGTTTTTGTTTGGTGTTCCCGATTTCTTCGGGGCGGAAAGGTTTTGCCTTAAATGCGGCAATGTCATCGCCTAAACCTCTGATTTCGATACCGTCATAACCTAAGTCAGCAGCCATTGGGTAAATATCGGTCCATGAATATTCAGGGCAGGCAAGAGTAGAAAAACTGATTTTCACTGTGAAAACTCCTTTAGTAAGATTGTAGTTTTATTTTATCACAAGAGAAGTATAATTTCAAGTACTTTTGCTATGAAATTTAGTTATAAGTCTTTATTTGTTTTTTTATTGACAAGAGTAAAAAAATCTGTTATAATTAAAACACAATAGAAAAGGGGAGCCGATAGGGTTAGCGTTTTGTTGAAAAACGAAATGTTCGCCGCCGAAGCTGAGAGGGAACGTGAAGTTCCGACCCGTAACCTGATACGGATAATGCCGGCGTAGGTGATTTCAGTAATATATGAAATTATTAAGCGTTCGCAAATTTCTGCGAACGCTTTTTCTGCGTAATAATTATTTAACAAGGAGAAAACATGAAAAACACAAAAAAACTCGTCACAACAGCAATGCTTATTGCACTCGCTACAGTCTTAAGCCTGATTCCTATCATAACAATGCCGATGGGCGGCACGGTAACGCTTCTGTCAATGCTGCCGATATGCGTTATCTCAATCAAATACGGCGTAAAACAAGGTTTAATAGGCGCATTTTTATACGCGCTGATTCAGCTTGCACTGGGTTTCAGTCAGCTTATGGGCTGGGGCATGAATGCCGCGACGTGGATAGGCTGTATAGTATTTGACTACATAGCTGCATTCACGGTTTTAGGGCTTGCGGGGATTTTTTGCACAAATGAGAAAAAAAGCGGCGTTAGTATTATAGCCGGTATAACGTTAGTACTTATCTTGCGCTTTATTTCGCATTTTATCAGCGGCACGATTTTCTTCGCAAACTGGGCACCCGAAGACTGGAATGCAGCCCTTTATTCGATTGTTTATAACGGGACATATATGCTGCCGGAGCTTATATTTACGCTGATTGCGGCGTGTACTTTGTTTTATGTGCCCGGGACTAAGAAACTTGTAGTACAGAATTGAGATTTTTCATTCACAGCCTGTTGCTTTTTTATGACTGTCCGTTTGAATGTCATATTGACAATCAAACGGACAGTCATTAATATTTAATACTAATATTTATTTAAAGAATTGAATAAATTCGCTCCAAAACAACGGGCGACCGAGGGCGGTCGCCCCTACAGACCCAATTTTTTTGTAGGGGCGGGCGCCCATATGCACTAACTTAACTGCAAATTTCGACCGATTCTACTTTCGACTTGAAGATGTGTAGAAACTGAATCGAAATTAGCGAGCAAGAATTCAAGTGAGAATAATCCCGTTTGAAG
>JAISHV010000044.1 GCA_031262495.1 Ruminococcus sp. | reverse complement strand
TTAGTTTTTGCCGCTTTGCGCCGGCTTCGCCGACACCCCGCGCCTCAACCAAACCCAAATGAATTTCAAGGGTTTTGCTTTTTTGGTTTCGTGTATTGTTCAATTTTCAAGATTCATTTTTGGGAACATTATTACGCGCCCTTGCACACAACTTAATTTTCAGACGATTTCAACCGCTTTTCCGCCGGTTTTCAGCCAACTTTTCAACGATTTTTCGACATTTTCACCGTCGTTTTAAGCTGAAATTTAGTTACTCTCGCGTTGAGTGCCTTGCTATCATAACATATTTTCACGCCGCTGTCAAGCTTTTTTTAAAAATTTTATTGTAAATATTTTGTGAACAAGTTTAAATATTAGCTTCCATTAGAGGTAAGATAATCACAAAAAACCGCATAAAATATGCACTTTCAAATTAAATTCCCGTTACTTTAAAAATGTTGTGTAACAGGAATTTTTCTCGTTATTTTTTACGCCGATTTTGCTAATTCATTCACGCGAAACAAGAGTTTTCCGTCTTCATACCGAAGCTCCGCTGTGTCGCCGCTTTTTATACTGCCGTCGATAATCTGCTTTGACAGGAGATTTTCAACAGTGAAAGAAATCTCGCGGCGGATTTTCCTTGCGCCCTCGCTGCATTCTTTTTCTTTTGACGCTGCCGCCGATTTGTCGGAAGTAATATAAAGTATCGCCGATTCCGCGTATTCGAGTGTAATCCCCAATCCCGATGCCCGTGCCGTCAATTCACCCAGCATTTTTTGTGCAATTTTTTTAAGGGATTCCTCCGAAAGACTTTCAAAAATGATTGTTTCATCCAGTCTGTTCAATAATTCCGGTCTGAATATTTTTTTTATTTCCGACAGTACCGCTGATTTATTCTGTTCATACGTTATTTCAGCGTCGCCGAAACCTAATTGTGTCTTCTTCGCTAATTTCTCCGCACCGATATTTGATGTCATTATTATGATAGTATTCTTAAAATTAACACTTCTCCCATTTGAATCAGTGAGAACTCCGTCTTCTGTAATTTGAAGCAAGATATTATAAATGTCCGGATGTGCTTTTTCAATTTCGTCAAAGAGAATAATGCTGAACGGGCGGCGGCGGACTTTTTCAGTGAGTTTCCCGCCGTCTTCAAAGCCCACATAACCCGGAGGCGCGCCTATCAGTTTGCTCACGGAATGTTTTTCCATATATTCAGACATATCAAGTTTTATTAATGCATTTTCATCTCCGAACACCGCTTCGGCAAGCGTTCGCGCAAGCTCAGTCTTGCCTGAACCCGACTGCCCGCAAAACAGGAATGAACACGGTCTTGACGGGTCGCGAAGCCCCGAACGTGCACGTCTTACGGCATCCGAAATCGCTTTTACCGCACCGGTTTGACCGATTACACGATTTGACAGAATTTCCTCAAGATGCGAAAGCTTTTCTTCTTCTTTTGCCGTAAGTTTTGTCACGGGAATCCCCACACTGCCGGCGATTACCTCGGCAATCTCTTCTTCGGTGACTTTCGGGCGCACTTCCGGAGCCGCCTTTTTACTGTTCATCAGTCGGCGCAGACTCTCCGCGATATCCCCCAAGGATTGGGTCGATGCATTTTTAGTAAGTTTTACCTTTGATGCTGCTTCATCAATTAAATCAAGTGCTTTATCCGGCAAAAATCTTTCGGGAACATATCTTACCGACATTTCAACCGCCGCTTTTATGGCAGAATCGGTAATTGTTACATTATGAAAATCCTCATAAAGCCCGCGTACGCCTTTTAAAATCCCTATGGCTTCATCAGGGCTGGGTTCATTTACCAAAACTTGCTGAAAACGTCTTTCAAGCGCGGAATCCTTCTCAATATAGCGGCGGTATTCTTCAAGTGTTGTTGCACCGATTATCTGTAATTCCCCGCGCGCAAGCTGAGGCTTGAGGATGTTAGCCGCATCAATTGCTCCCTCTGCCGCCCCCGCGCCTACTACTGTATGCAGTTCATCTATAAATAGTATAATATTCTTATTTTCGGTAACTTCTTCAATTACCGCCTTGAGACGCTCCTCAAAATCCCCGCGATACTTAGCTCCTGCAAGCATTGACGTAAGCGACAAGCTGAAAATATGCTTGCCTCTTAGATTTTCACTGACTTTGCCTGTTGCAATTAGTGACGCTATACCCTCAACCACAGCAGTTTTACCAACGCCCGCTTCGCCTACTAAACAGGGATTATTCTTTGTGCGGCGCGACAAAATCTGAATCACCCGCGTGATTTCATTTTCACGCCCGATAACAGGGTCAGTCTTCTTCTCTTTAGCCGCCTGTGTAAGATTTTTTGCATATTTCATCAAAGTCGGAGCTTTGACAGTCGGGTTATATATCTGAACTTCCATATTACTTATTCCCGTACAGGCGTTATAAAGCTTTTGAACCGAACCGCCGATATCGCCGATAATAATTACAGCGGTTGACGTATCAATCATTAAAATCGCCTGTAGCAGATGCTCTGTACCGACAAGACGGCTGCCCATTTCGGCGGCTGTTTTATATGACTGCTCAATAATGCGCTTTATATTCGGCGTAACATTTTCATCGGCGACAACTGTCGGCTCTCCCCGCCCCGAAATACGAATTATCTGCGCTAAAATATCCTCTTCACGTATGCCGCAAACCCTGAAAATTGATGCTGCCGTACTCCCGTGTTCGCTGATGAGTGAGTATAACAAATGTTCGCTGCCGACATAGGTATGACCTAATTTCCCAGCCTGAACGAATGATTTGTTTAGAACAAGATTTGCCTTTTTAGTAAAATTATCTAAATTGTACACAAGGAATCCCCTTAAAGAAAATAGTCTGTATTACTATTTTACCATAAATTCTCGGCGATATTTGTCGGATTTTAATAATTTATCAGAAATTTTTCGCCATTTATATTGCATTATTGAAAAATTAATGGTACAATAAATTGTATGCTTCATATAAGAATATTGCCATTCAGAGGAATTTTATACAAATGAATCAACAAAATAATGCAAATAATCTGTCCGAAAAAGCAGTATCTGCTCTCCCGCTCCTTAAAACAGCCATTGACGAAGTGAAAAAATCCGTTATCGGGAAAGACGAAATCATTATAAAGTCGCTCCTTGCCGTTTTGACAGGCGGGCATATCCTTTTAGAGGATATACCGGGTGTCGGAAAGACAACTCTCGCTACCGCTCTTTCTAAGGTTATTTCGCTGACGTTTAAACGTATTCAGTTTACGCCTGACGTAATGCCGTCCGACGTGACGGGTTTTAACATATTCAACCGCCAAACCTCCGCATTTGAATTCCGTGAAGGGGCAGTTTTTAGTAATCTTCTCCTTGCGGACGAGCTTAACCGTACATCGGGTAAAACCCAGTCAGCCCTCCTTGAAGCCATGGAAGAACACGCCGTAACTATAGACGGTGTTACACGCCCTCTGCCCGACCCGTTTATCGTTATTGCCTCTCAAAATCCAACCGGCTCTGTCGGTACTCAACTCCTGCCCGAATCACAGCTTGACAGATTCAGTATCAAGCTCACACTCGGTTATCCCGCCATTTCAGATGAAACCGCTATCCTGAAAATGAAATCCGGCGGCGAAAAGCCTATGCCCACGTCGGTTATTACCGCCGATAATTTGGAAATTCTTCAACATACCGTAAAAGCCGTTTATACAGATGATAAAATCTACGCCTATATCTCCGAACTTGTTTCAAAAACACGAAACACCGATAAACTCCGCCTCGGTATCTCAACACGCGGAAGCCTCGCTCTGTCGGCAATGTCAAAAGCCGTTGCCCTCCTGCGCGGACGAATGTTTGTTCTCCCGGAAGATATAAAGTATATTTGGTTTGACGTAACATCGCACCGCGTAATCATTTCACAAGCGGCAAAACTCTCCGGCGATACCGCTAAATCAATCCTTCAAGATATAATTAACACAACGCCGATACCGAAAATTTAAAGGTATATAATCCTATGCGTGCAGTCTATTTTTTCTGTTTAATAACCTGTATAGTTTTATTGATTTACCGTCCTGAACCGGTGTTGTGGATTATGCTGACGGCTTTGATTCTTATACCTATAATCAGTACTGTTATGCGTTTTATCGCTTCAAAATCCATTCGTGTTACACTGTTGAAAATCCCCGAATACGCTTTGCGCGGCGACACGTTTGACGTTGTTTTTCGCGTTCAAAACCGCAGTTTCTTCCCTGTTTCGGTATGCCGTATCAAACTTGAATTATGGGTTAAAAGCTCTGATAAAAAAAACGGCGAATCGTCAATCACCTGTGCCGAAATCCCGCTTTCGGCTAAATCCTCCGAGGATGTCGTATTCAAAATCAAAGCGTGTCACTGTCTGCTTTCACAGTTTTCACTCAAAAGCGTACGTGCAGGTTTTAAAGTAAAGAAATTCCCCCGCAATGTCTTTTCAGTCGCCGTTATCCCCGAAAACAACTACACTTCAAAAAATGCGCCCCCATCACTGCCGGATGAATTTAATATCAGCAGTGCTTCATCAGAAAACCGTTATTCCTCCGACTCGGAGTTTTCGGGTTTGCGCGAATTTATCGACGGCGACCGCGAAAGCCGTATTCACTTTAAACTTTCCGCGAAATCGGACGATGTTATTGTCAAAGAATTTTCCGAAGTCAAGCTCCCCTCTGTACTGATTATATGCTGCCCGAATAAAAACTTTGATGATGACAAAAATGATTGCATTTTCGGTGACACCGACGTTTTCGCAAAAGAAATAATCGCCGAAAATATCCCTGTGAGTATCTTACTTTACGGTTATGATTTTGATGCCGCACCCTTAACCGACTACGCGTCAGTCGAAACCGCCATGGCTCAAAACATAACTAAATTCAACACGTTACATTACAGAGACGATGCCGCTCGTGCCGCTGATTTTCTTGAGTATGATTGCAACATAGAGGTTAGAGGTTAGAGGTCAACATAGAGGTCAGAAATCAGAAGTCATATTATGAATAGAATTAAAAATCCCGGTTCCCCTGTGATTAGCGCCGAGGCGTTTATTAAGCGGAAGAATGATTCCCCCTCGCTCACAGCGGTTTATAATATCATTATGTCTTGTACGGCAAGTGCGGGGGCTGTTTTCGCGTTCATCACCGCTTTTAAAAGTTTCTTTTTGCCGACTGATGCCTTAATCGGGTTTCTCTTAGGCGTATTTGTCTGTATCGCCGTCGAATTGTCAATTATATTTACAAAGCGTCAGATGATTGGGAATTACATTCTTATAGGTTTTGCCGCGACAACTCTTGGTGCAATTTTTATTTTGCGCCGTCAAATCTCAAATGCTTTAATCGGACTGACTGTTGATTTTCTAAACGCCGCCGACATAAATTCCGACCCGATTGTAAATCTAATTGACAACGTAAACATAGCGGGCGACAGCAGAGCCGCAAATATAATATTTTCAATATTTTTTACTGTATTTGTCTATTACATCTATACAAAAGCTAAGGCTGTTCCGGCTTTAATGCTCCTTACAATGCCCGTTTGTCTGACTTTATTCGGCATAGCGCCGAAGTTTCCCGCCCTAATTTTATTAACCGGTTCATTCGCCGCATTTTCAGCATATAAAACCTCTCAAAAAGGCATAACGGCATTTACGGCATTTTTAATTGCCGTTTTAGCCTGTCTCATTTCAATGCTTTTTTATAACCGTGTCGGCACACCTGAAAATATTACACAACTGCGCGATGATACGGTTGAATACTTCAAGCAATCGCCGCTCAATCAAATTGCCGTAGAGATAAAAAATGCCGTTTTACCCGATAATTCAAGCAGCATGGGTGCAATAAATCACGGCAACGTCGGTGTCATTGATGCAATCTCATTTTCAAATAAAGTAATGCTCATTGCCGATTTGCCGAAATCCGACTCCACAATTTATCTTCGCGGATTTATCGCCGCTGATTTCGAGAATAACCGCTGGACAGACTTCCCGCCCGCCGTAAAATCAAATGAAGCGGCTGTAATAAGTTCTTTTGAAGGTGATGAACGTTCTCCTTTGCTCTTTGACGGCATTAATTTCATAGGCGGCGAAACGCTCTCGTTTAGAATTTCAGATTTAACGAATAACGACGATTACATCTATCTCCCCTATACCCTCGTTCCGCAAAGCGGCGAAAGTTTTTTAAACCGCACTGGAACAGATTTTATACTCACTGAAAAAACCTATTCGGGCGAATTTTATAACGCTTTTGATTCATCTTTTTATCAGCAGATTTTAAACTATAACACACCGATTTCAGACCCTGTTTTCGCTGACGACGAAACACGCTACAGACTCTTTGTATATGAGAATTACCTGTCCGTTCCGGCGGATTTTGCCGGTGATGATTTAGTTTTAAATGATGAATTTTTAGACTATATCACTTACGAAAGTGTAACCGAGGGCAAAAGCACCCTCAATTCGCAGACTGTATTTGCGCGGAAACTGTTTTATATAAAGAGATGGCTTCGCGACAACTGTTCTTATACTTTGGATGCCGGGAGTTTGCCGCGAAACGAAGATTTTATAAATTACTTTTTAGCTGAAAACCTCAAGGGTTCGTGTTCTCATTTTGCCTCGGCGGCGGTAATGCTCTGCCGCAGTGCGGGGATTCCCGCACGTTATGTAGAAGGGTTTGTCGTAAAACCTAAAGATTTCGGCAGCGGCGAAAACTATGAAATACAAAATGTAGACATTAAAGACACCCGTGCCCACGCTTGGGCTGAAATATATATTGACGGCTTCGGCTGGTACCCGTATGAATTCACCCCCGGCTACGGCAATATCAGAACAGGGCTTACAGCCGCCGAACGCCTTGAATTAGAAAAACCTACTGTTACGTCAGTTCAACCTGCCGTGACAACCGCTTTGACAGGCGGCTCTGAAATCCCCGCGCCCGCCGCTGTGACTACCGCTCCTATAACCACCGTCTCAACCGAACCCGGACAAATCTCCGCCGAATCCACTCCCGCCGAAACGGAATTAACAGAAGGAACTGAGACACCCCTCAAAGATAACTCAAGTTTCCTGATTCTGTGGCTGTTACTCCTGATAATCCCTCTCGGTATCGGCGTAATTTTTCTGCGGCGCGTTATAATTATTAATAAACGCCGTTTCGCTTTGAAGAATTTAACCCCCGAAAAGGCACAAAGACTGCTTTATAATAACCTCTGCGAAATCCTCCGGCGCGACTCTGTCAACATCAATATTTTAAGCGATTACGAAGATTTCTCAACACATTTTGAGACGCGAAACCCTGAGTATAAGGATTCATTTATTATCATAAAGTACGCACTCCTCACATCGTTTGCGAATTTAAATCCCCAAACGTCGGATATAGTTTACCAGACTGAAATTTTAGACAAGACGCGTACGCATTTCATCAATAAGCAAAAACCGCTTAACCGTTTTATACTTGAATTTGTAACAGTATTGTAAATACAAAAATATCGCCCTTTTCGGGAAAATTTATTCAAAATGCTCAAAATTAATACAAAAACCGCGATTTATTACGCGGTTTTTTGTTTATTTTTAATAAATTCTACGATATTTATCGGAAATTTATTGTATTTAAATTATTTAAGTTTAGGGCGTATTACCATTAATTTCGTCAAACTGCACAAATTACCTGTTACAATTTTGTATAAAACGCTTGACAAACATCACAAAACGGTGTAAAATAACATTACAAACTAATACAAAAGGTTACATAGATAACTCTTTTAGGCAAATTTGTTAATGTAAATGCCTGTTTTCTGCAAAACAGACGAAAGCGAGTAGAAAATGAAAAAATCCATTTTAAAAGTCACAAGTATCGCGGTAGCTATAATTTGCACCGCATCCGCTTCGACGCTCGGAGTAAATGCCGGTTGTTTTGACGGCTATGTATACTCCGCGCCCTCCGGTCAGAGCAATGCGTTAGCACAGTACGGCAGTTATGCAGACTGTTACGCCGACACAACCTGTTCAACAGGCACCTGCGGCGAGTGCGCCGACTGCGAAGCTACAGCGGCGGCAACCTGTTTTACAGGTACGTGCGGTGAGTGCGCCGACTGCGAATCAACGGCGGCGGCAACTACAGCCGGTTGTTTTGACGGCTATGTTTACTCCGCGCCCTCCGGTCAGAGTAATGTGCTCTCCCGCTACGGCAGTTATGCTGATTGTTACAGTGACACAACCTGTTTGACAGGCACGTGCGGCGTGTGCGCCGACTGTGAAGCAACAGCGGCTTGCACGGGTGATTGTGATAACAGCGCAACTTGTCCCACAGGTGATTGTGAAACACCCGCGCCCGTACAAGAAACACCAGTTCAGGAAACCCCTGTACAAACAACACAAACAAACAAAAGCTTCTGGGATATGCTGCTTAACTTCTTCGGTATAAAAGAAAGCGAGCCGGCACAACAGACAACACCGTCAACACCGACGACACCCTCAACACCGACAACGCCCTCAACACCGACAACATCAACAACTGATACAACCTGTTCGCAATACGCACAAGATATGCTCAGTATGATAAACGAAGCCAGAGCCGAAGTCGGTGCGCCCGCTTTAAAACTCAATTCAGAGTTGTGCAAAGCCGCCGACATCAGAGCCAAAGAAACAGCAACGTCATTCTCACACACACGCCCGGACGGACGTACATTCTATACTGTTTTAGATGATATAAGCTACTCAGGTTCACGTTCGTCAGGCGAAAACATCGCAGCGGGCAACAGCACTGTTTCAGCTACATTCGAGCAATGGATGAATTCACAAGGTCACTACGAGAATATGATGAATAAAAATTATAAATACGTAGGTATCGGCTACTACAAAACAAATTCCGGCTATACATACTATTGGGCACAAATATTCTCTTACTGAGCGGGCGACCCGCAGTCATATCGCGATGGAAGTCTTTCAGAATTCTAAACACGCTCACCGCGTAGAAGCATTAATAATATTCAGTTTAACAAAAAACCCCGCCATGAGTTTTCACGGCGGGGTATTCTGTATTCTGTAATCTGTACTCTGTATTCTGTACTCTGTATTCTGTCTTGCCCTCTGTTTTACAACAATCTCTCAGGGTACAAATTCGCAAGTATATGCATACGTGCTTCGTCCTTATATTCGGGGTTGGCGAAATAATACATATAGGTCTCGAGAAGCGGTATTTGGGGGTTGCTTCTGCCCTCGATTTTAAATTGGTTAAAACCCATATCCGCGTATTTGCCGAATACATCGTCAGGTGAAATCACGGTAGGATAGTCTTTTGTTTCAAAAAGCGTGTTATTCATATACTTACAATCAAAAGGTTCGGGTCTATAAGCAACGCCGCGAATGGGGTTTTTCATATAATCCCAATATCCGATATGGGCTTTGCCGACTGCTTCATAATGCTCACCGCGTCTGGGACAATTCGGCGTACAGCAGGCATTCACTAAGACTTCGCATTTTTCGGGGTGTTTGATTTTTTTCAGTTCATCGAATTTGTTGTTCCAGTTATAGTCAAGAACAACTAAGTTGTAATCTTTTTCAAGTTCGGTATTGAGTTCGTCCATACTGCGGATTTGTTTGCAGGTTGATGAAGTGATTTTATATTCGGGATAATTTTTACGTATATATTCTTCAAGGAGCGGTGAAAAAACGATAACTTCGTTTAAGCCGTTGTTTGCGAGTTCCATAACACGGTTACAGAATCGGTCATATAAGTGTTCTTCGCGAATAAGAGGATTTGTAAATGTGAAGCGCAGAGCTATGCCTCTGTCGTTAAAGAGTTTGAGCGTTGTTTTAATCCTTGTTTCATCAACAACTCCTCCCATATATCTGCCGCCGTTCCAAACCGATACGGGGAATGTATCGAAAACCGATTTTATCTTGAAATTTTTTCTGAACCATTCGGGATGTATTTCCATTGCGCCTATAAGTACATTATTTACACCTAAATTCTTAGTGAATCCCGGTAAATGAAATCCTATTTCCATATTTTTTAACTCCATTTTTGCGTGAAAAATTGATTTAAACTATTTTAACACAAAGTTCGACAAAAGTCAATGTTTGTTTTGTGAATTTTGAGCGAAAGAAATTTATTTGTCAAATATTCTCCCCTACCCCATCTCTCACTGCCTTTTTTTCTGCTATATATTCATTTATAATAGCGTATAAAACGGCTGTGACGGGGACTGCAAGGAGGGTTCCGGGTATTCCGCCGAGTCCGGCTCCGATTAAAATTGATGATAAAACAAGGAGCGACGGCAAACCGACACTTGTGCCGACTACTCGCGGGTAGATGATGTTATTTTCTATTTGTTGTAAAATTATGATAAATACCAAAAACCAAACGGCATCCATAGGTTTAACAAGCAACAGTAAAAACGCCGCCGGGATTGTCCCAATCAGCGCACCGACTACCGGAATCAGAGCCGTAACCGCTATTAGCGTACTGATTAAAAGCGGGTATTCAAACCTGAAAAATACCATACCGACATAACACAAACAGCCGAGAATCAATGCTTCCGTGAGTTGTCCGCTCACAAACCTTGAAAATGTTGTAAATACAAGCCTGTAATATTTTGTTATTAAAGCATAATGGTGTGCAGACAGCGACAGACTTAAAAATTCCGCTACGCTCTTTTTGATATTCTCTTTGTCACTTAAAATGTAAATTGATACAATGAAACCCAGTATTGCCTGAAATAAACCGCCGACAAAACCGCCGGTTTTTGTAATAATCGTATTGACTGCCGATGAAGAAACCTGTGAAAAATCCCCGAGCCACACGGTGATTTTTTCTAAAATACCGAATGTATCGCGATCTTTGAGGCGTTCATAAAGCGTTAAGAAATTTTGATAATAAAGTGTAAAGTTATCCGAAAGGTTAATAAACGATTTTATTAGATTCGGGATTATCAACGCAAATATCCCGATTAAGAGTGCTACCGTAAATAAATAAGTAAATAGAACTGACAAAACAGTGGATATTTTAGTTTTCCCTTTGGTTATTTTAAGTAATATAGATTTTATACGGCAAAGCGGCGTATTCAGGACAAATGCGATGGCAATACCGATAATAACAGGCTCTAAGACTTTTAAAAAACCGCGAATAGCCGACGTAATTACAGCCGTTTTAAAAAACAACGCCGCCGTGAAGATGATAATTACCGCACCGATACTCAAATAGAGTATATTTTTTTTGTTCATATTGCACCAACATTCCAGAAGACAACACAGAATACAGAGTACAGAATACAGAATACAGATTTTGAACGCCGCGTTTATAGGAATACGCATAGCGTTTTAGTATGGTGTGGGCGGGGCGATGTGGACATCGCCCCCTACAGAAGACGTATTCACGCCCACAGGGGGAGAGGGGTAGGGGGTGCAGGGGGTGTAGGGGAGAGGGGGCGGCGTCACGCCTGCCACTCCGAATAGCCGCCCCCTCGCCCCTCACCCCCTGCAAGACATCGTAGACGGACATTCACGACATTCATATTGACAATCAAACGGACATTCACAGACATTCATTCTGACATTCAAAAGAGTGATTTTTTATATTTTACAAGATACTACCATATAATATTATGCCCCCAAACCACAGAAAAAGGCATAAAAATTATTTAAATTTTACAAAATATCATTGATTTTTAAGTAAAAATCTGATATAATTATTTGGATTGAGTTTTTCAGCGAAAAACTATTTGAAATTTTAAAAGATTTATATATAAATGAAAAATATTAACAGACTCGCTGCAACCGAACAGGTAAATCAAATTACCGAAACGATAGACGGCAGTGTTGAAAATGTGATTTTCTTCAGCCGCGAAAGCGGATTTACGGTAATAGAACTTCATATGAGCGACGACATAATGACTGTAGCAGGTGAAATAGGCGAGGTTTCGGAGGGTGAGGAACTCACCTTAACAGGCTCATATTCTGCACACCCGAAATACGGTATGCAGTTTCGCGCCGTCAGTTGTGTGAGGAAACTGCCGTCTGATATATCTTCGGTAAAAAAATATCTGGCTTCGGGAGCTATTAAAGGCATCGGAAAGAAAACTGCCGCGAGACTGACTGAGAAATTCGGGATTGATGTTTTTGATGTAATCGAAAATGAGCCCGACAGACTGCTTGAAGTTGAAGGTATTACTGAGAAAAAAGCCGCCGTAATCACAGAAGAATACAAAAAGATTTACGGCATTAAAAATCTGACTATGTTCCTTTCGTCTTTCGGCGTTGCGCCGTCAGCGGCGTTGTCGGCGTGGAAAGTCTGGGGGCATTATGCTGTCGAGTGTATCAATGAGAACCCTTATTGCCTCTGTACTAAAGGTATAGACCTGCCTTTTGCTACAGCGGAAGATATCTCGGAGAAACTCAAACTCCCCAAAGATAACCCGAACCGCATTAAATCCGGGATTACGTGGTGTCTGCGTCAGCACGCCGCGGAAGGGCATACCTGCTGTCCCGCCGAGCGTTTGGCTGATTTGGCGGTACGACTTTTGGGCGTTGATTCCGGGGTTGTCTATAATGCAATTAAGATGGGCGTTAAAGAAGAAATCTTTGATACAGCCGAATTCCCCGATGATGACTATGTGTTTTTACATGAATATTTCATTGCAGAGCATTTTATCGCCTCGCGGTTGGCTTTCGCTTCAAATATTCATACCGATTATGACTATACACAGATGATTGAGCTTGAAGAAGCCGCTGTGAATATTAAATACGCCGAACGTCAGCGCAAAGCGATTAACTTTGCTTTGACAAACGGACTGATGATTTTGACAGGCGGACCGGGTACAGGTAAAACAACTGCCCTCAAAGCGGTTATTTCGCTGATGGTTCAGCGCGGAATGAATGTATTTATCGCCGCTCCTACAGGCAAAGCCGCAAAACGTATTTCAGAACTCACGGGGTTTGAAGCTAAAACCATTCATCGCCTGCTTGAAGTCACTTTTGACAACGCCGGTCAAACTAAATTTGTCCACGACGAGCGTAATCAACTCAAATGCGATGCGGTTGTGGTTGATGAAACATCAATGATGGATGTTCTGCTGTTTGAAGCTCTCCTTCGTGCACTTAAACCGCTTTGCCGCATTATCCTTGTCGGTGATTCGGATCAGCTTCCGTCTGTGGGCGCGGGAAATGTCCTAAAAGACCTTTTGGACTCAGGTGAAATTACCGTTTCCGCACTGACGGAGATTTTTCGACAGGCAAGCGAAAGTGCTATTGTTACAAACGCTCACCGCATTGTCAAAGGCGAATACCCCGAATTCACAAATAACAATGATTTCTTCTTTATGCAAAGACTTGACACCGAAGAATGTGCGCAAACTGTTTCGGAACTCGTTGCGGAGCGTTTGCCTAAAAAGTATGATATTTCGCCCTTAGATGATATTCAGGTTTTGTGTCCGTCAAGAAAAGGTGCAGTCGGGGTTGAAGCCATTAACCGCGCTTTGCAGAATGTCTTAAATCCCGATGCGCCTGATAAAATTTCTGTAAAATCGGGGTATAATACATTCAGAGTCGGCGATAAAGTAATGCAAATGCGCAACAACTACGATATTGTTTGGACACAAGGCAAAGAAAAAGGTATGGGGATTTTCAACGGCGAAATCGGCATAATCCGCAGTATCTTAAAACCCGACAACGCCGTAAAGATTGATTTTGACGGAAAACTCTCCGAATATTCGTTCGACGAGCTTATTCAGCTTGAACTCTCATACGCCACAACCATTCATAAAAGCCAAGGCAGTGAATTCACAGCGGTAATATTGCCGCTCCTCGGCGGTTATGAAAAACTCTTTTACCGAAATCTCCTCTATACAGCCGTAACACGCGCTAAGAAACTCTTAATCATAGTCGGCTCAAAGAACGTTGTTTATAAAATGGTTGACAATAACCTGCGGACATTCCGTTACACAGGCTTAAAACGATTTATTACACAGAAATTTAATGATACGCCTTAATACTAATGAAAAATAAATACTGTTTTACACCTTTTGATTTCGCCATTGATATATTATTGCCGAACCGCTGTCCCGCTTGCGGAACATTCATTCCGTGGAATAAATGCGTTTGCAGAGCCTGTTACGATGAATTTGAAGTAAATGAAATTGACGAACCGCCCGCTTTTACCGATAAAATGTATGTGCCGTTCATTTATTCGGGAAAAGTCAAATCCGCTCTTTTATCAATGAAACTCGACGGCAACAAAAACTCAGCACGGATTGCCGCCGAAAAGATAGAAAAACAGATTGCCGAAGAAGGATTCAATCTCATTACTGCCGTGCCGATGGAGTTTCACCATAAAATGCAGCGCGGATTTAATCAGGCGGAATTTTTGCCAAATTTTCTACACCAACTAACAGGTCTCAGTACTAACTATAAAATACTCAAACACAACAAAATCCCGTCAGCCCAGCATCAGCTCACCGCCGAAGAACGCCGTCACAATGCCGAAAATTCGTTTTCAATTTTAAATAAAAAGAATCTCTCCGGCAAGAAAATTTTACTCTGCGATGATATAATTACCACAGGCGCGACAATTTCGGCTTGTGCCAAGCTCTTAAAACTTATGGGTGCGGAATTCGTTGCCTGTGCGGCTGTTGCGAAAACAAAAATCCATTTTAACCAAAGTAATTGAAAAATTTAAATTAAGTAACTGACTCTTTTGATAGAATGAACAGAGGCAAAAATTTATGAATATCGGAATTGATTTAGGTACGGCGAACGTACTTATTACAATGGGCAAACAAGGTGTTGTACTCAACGAACCCTCTGTTATAGCCTTTAATAAAAAAACCGAAGAGGTTATCGCCGTCGGTTTTGAAGCAAAAAAAATGGAGGGCAGAACGCCCGATCATATTACCGTTATTCGCCCTCTTGAAGACGGTGTAATCTCCGACCATAATATGACCAAAAGCATGATTAAATTCTTCATTGAAAAAGTAACCGGAAAACAGCTCATTATGCCCGATATAATTATCTGTATTCCCTCAGCTATAACCGATGTTGAAAACCGCGCCGTTATCGAAGCCGCAAAAACTGCCGGTGCAAAAAAAGTCTGGCTGCTTGAAGAACCCCTCGCCGCTTTAATCGGTGCCGGGATTGATATTTCAAACCCCGACGGCAATATGGTTATTGATTTCGGCGGCGGGACTACAGATACTGCCGTTGTTTCAATGAACGGTATTGTTGTACGCCGCTCAATCCGCACCGCCGGCAATAAACTTGACCGCGCTATCGTCAAATATATTGCAGCTCGCTATAAGGTTTTAATCGGCGAAAAAACCGCCGAAGAAGCTAAAATCACGGCGGCGAATATCTATAACCCCGACGGAACAAAAACAACCGTAGTTAAAGGACGTCACCTCATTCGCGGACTGCCCGAAAGAATTGAAATTACCGATTATGATATTTACGAGGCAATAATCGACCCTGTAGCAGAAATCATCGCGGCTGTAAAATCCGTTTTAGAACAAACCCCGCCCGAACTTGCCGCCGATATCTTCAAAAACGGTATTGTAATAACAGGCGGCGGCGGACTGCTCGGCGGTTTTGATAAACTCTTAACCTCCGAACTCGGCGTACGCTGTTACAACGCCGACCGCCCCCTCGAAAGCGTCGCAATAGGTGCTTCAATCGCATTCGGCAAAATGGATGAACTCTTAGACGGCTTCAAACACGTGTCCATGCTAACATAGAGGTTAGAAGTGAGATGTTAGAAGTTAGATTATGAACGCTTCGCGTTCCTTGTAGGGGACGATGTCCACATCGTCCCGCCCGCACCACACAAATCGTGCAATGTTAAATTATATCTCAATAAAAGGAAATCTAAATGAAGAAAAAAGTCGGTATTGTCTCCCTCGGGTGTTCTAAGAATTTTGTTGACTCAGAACGTATGCTTTTTAAAATCGCGCAAAAATATGAAATCATTGCCGATGCGGCACTCGCCGATTGTGCTGTAATTAATACCTGCGGTTTTATTCAGTCCGCTAAAGAAGAAGCTATCGAAACCATCATTGAATTCGGCAAACTCAAATCCGAGGGCAAAATCCAAAAAATCATTATCACCGGTTGTTTGGCAGAGCGTTATAAAGATGAAATTTCCACCCAATTCCCGGAGGCTGATGCCGTAGTCGGAATAGGCTCGGAAGACAAAATAGTTCAGGTTTTGGATGAAATTTTTGAAATAAAAACGCCGAAGAATTTTTACGGCGAAAACACCGATTTACTCCTTTCAGGGCGGCGCATTATCGGGACGTTACCTTTCATGTCATACCTCAAAATCGCCGAGGGCTGCGACAACCGCTGTACATACTGCGCTATCCCTTTGATAAGAGGTAAATACCGCAGCGGTGAAATTGAAGAACTCATAGGCGAAGCAGCATTCCTTGCAAAAAACGGTGTGCGCGAACTCAGTATTATTGCCCAAGACGTAACCCGCTACGGCGAGGATTTATACGGCAAGTATGAACTCCCGCGGCTTTTGACTGAACTCAATAAAATCGACGGGCTTAAATGGATTCGCCTGCTGTATTGTTACCCCGATAAAATCACCGATGAACTCATTGACGTTATCGCAAAAAGCGAGAAGATTGTAAAATACATTGACATACCGATCCAACATTGTGACGGTGAAATTCTTAAACGCATGAACCGCAAAGGCGATGAATCAGAGCTTCGTGCTTTGATTGCGAAACTGCGCGAAAGAATCCCGGGTATCATAATACGCACAACAATTATTACAGGTTTCCCCGGTGAAACTGATGAGCAATTTGAAAATCTCTGCAATTTCTTAAAAGAAATGGAATTCGACCGTTTGGGCTGTTTTGCATACTCACGCGAAGAGGGCACTCCGGCTTATGATTTCCCCGATCAAATTGATGAAGAAATCAAGAATCGCCGCCTTGAAATAATAATGGAACAGCAAAATATTATTTCGGAGCAAAAAAATCATAAACTTTTGAATACCGTAACAGAAGTATTGATAGAGGGCTTTGACCGATACGGAGAATGTTATTTCGGGCGTTCATATGCCGATGCGGCAGAGATTGACGGTAAAATTTTTGTGACGACCCCGCCTGAAATTAAACTCACCCCGGGCGCATTCGTAAAAGTAAAAATAACGGACACATTAGACTACGACTTATTGGGAGAAATCTATGAAGCTTAATCTGCCGAACAAACTAACAGTCTTGCGCGTGATTTTAGTAATCCCCTTTTTGGGTGCTTTATATTTAATGAGAACCGAATTTTTCGGCAGCGATACGCCGAAAATCAGTGCGGCAATAGCGTTATTCATCTTCGCATTAGCCTCATTCACAGACTTTTTAGACGGCTATATAGCGCGCAAGTATAAACTCATAACCACTTTCGGCAAATTCATGGATCCTTTGGCAGACAAAATCTTAACCGTCAGTGCTTTGATTTATTTTTGTACCATTTGGCCGTTTTACTCATTCGGCTTGCCCGTTATTCTGATAATCATACGCGAATTCACCGTTTCGGGATTGCGCCTTGTCACCGCTGATAAAGGTGTCGTCGTCCCCGCGAACATCTGGGGGAAACTCAAAACCGCCTTTACGATGATTGCGATAATCACCGTTTTAGTGTTTATGATTACCGGTATGAATAACCTCATGATATACATAGCTTTGGGGCTTGTTTGGGTTTCGGCAATACTGACATTAATAAGCGGATTTGTATATATCAAGGCATACGCCGCCTTTTTGACCGAATAATGTAAATGTTTTATGTAGAATTTATAAAATTTCATTTATAGTACTTGAATTTCAGCGCAAAATAGTGTAAAATTATACTGATAATTTTTAATAAAGGCAGTAAAAATAAATGTTAATACTTGTAATTAATGCAGGCAGTTCCTCACTCAAATATCAGCTTCTGAACATGGAAGATGAAAGCGTTTTAGCCAAAGGCAATTGTGACAGAATCGGCATAGACGGTCACATCAAACACACCGCCTCCGACGGGCGAACCTACGATAAAGACTCTGATTTCCCGACACACACCGAAGCATTTGAAAAATTGGTTGAAGTCCTCACCGAGTCCGATGCTAAAGTGATTGACTCCATGAGCGAAATTTCAGCAGTTGGACACCGTATTGTTCAGGGTGCGGAGCGTTTTTCAAAAACCGTACTTGTTACAGATGAAATTATTCAGGCGATAGACGACCTTCAGGAACTTGCGCCTGTTCACAACCACCCCCATGCCTTAGCTTTATGGGCGTGCAAGAAAGTTTTGCCCGCAAGTGTACCGCAGGCGGTTGTATTTGATACGGCTTTCCACCAAACAATGCCCGAAGAAGCGTTTATGTTCGGGTTGCCCTATGAGGATTACGAACAGTTCAAAGTCCGCAAATACGGCTTCCACGGCACATCACACCGTTTTGTTTCACAGGCTTTAGCTGATACTATGGGCAAAGACATAAAGACACTCAAGATTATTTCATGCCACCTCGGCAACGGTTCATCAATTACAGCCGTTAAAAATGGTGAATGTATTGATACATCAATGGGATTTACGCCGCTGGACGGGCTTTTAATGGGAACACGCACAGGCTCGGTTGACCCGTCGGCTGTCACATTTGTTATGCAAAAACATAATTTCACACCGTCAGAAATGAGCGACTATATGAATAAGAAATCCGGGCTTTTAGGTGTTTCGGGTATCTCAAGCGACAACCGTGATGTAGGTACTGCGGCTGATGACGGCAATAAACGCGCCGCCCTTGCAAAAAAAATGCTCAACTACCAAATTAAGAAATTCATCGGCTCATATGCGGCGGCAATGGGCGGAGTTGATGCCGTTTTATTCACAGGCGGTATCGGTGAAAATGCCTCCGATGTCCGCGAAATGGCTACAGAGGGGCTTGAATTCTTGGGGATTACCATTGATAAAGCTTTAAATAAAACTATTCACGGCGACTTGAAAAAAATCTCAACAGGAAAAACCGAAGTATGGGTTGTTCCGACAAACGAGGAATTATTAATTGCAAGAGATACTTTGGCTCTTGTTACTGCTGACTGACTGACTGACTGATTGTAGTACCACGCACCAATTAAAACTAAACAAATTACTGAAAATGAACTGGTAAACGGAAAATTCAAAATCGCTATATAGACTCCCACCATGCTGCCACAGGGGGAGAGGGGTAGGGGGTGCAGGGGGTGTAGGGGAGAGGGGGCGGCGTATAGCCTGCCACTCCTAATAGCCGCCCCCTCGCCCCTCACCCCCTGCAAGACATCGAAGCTGTGACATTCATATTGACATTCATATTGACATTCATATTGACATTCATATTGACATTCAAACGGACATTCAAAAAAGTAAATTTTTAGATTTTACAAGGTTGAAGTTTAAAATGACCGATATTCAAATTGCCCGCATAAACGAATTGGCACGGAAAAAAAAAGCCGAAGGGCTCTCCCCTTCCGAAGCCGAAGAACAACGCATACTGCGCGAAGACTACCGCGCCGCAATGAGACGTAATTTGGAAGGACAATTAATGGGTTACAAATACGAACCGGCACAGAAGTCAGAAGACAGAAGTCAGAACACAGATGATGAAAATTGACATTTTCTATAAAAATTAACGCGATCACGGTTTTAGAAAAATTAAAAAAATGGATAAGAACGCAAACTACCCTTTCAGAACCCCTGCTTATGTTGTTGATGAACAGCGGCTCACGGACAACCTCAAAATTCTCCGCAATATCGCCCTTGAAGCAGATTGTAAAATTCTGCTTGCCCAAAAAGCATTTTCAATGTACAGTTTATACCCGCTTATTTCAGATTTCCTATCCGGAACCTGTTCATCGGGCGTATACGAAGCACAGCTTTCATCAGATAAAATGCCCGGGCGCGAAAACCATATCTATTCCGCAGCATATAACCCCGATGATTTTGCGCATATCGTAAAAATCTGCGACCATATCGTCTTTAATAATTTTAAGCAATTCTCACAGTTTTACCCTCAAATACGCCGTTCCGGCAAATCCCGCAAAATAGGCATACGCATAAACCCCGAATACTCCGAAGTTAAAACGGAAATCTATAATCCCTGTTCACCGATGTCACGGCTCGGCTGCCGTATAGAAGATTTCCCGGAAGCTTTGCCCGATCAGATAAGCGGCTTTCACTTCCACACAATGTGTGAACAAGGCGCGGATGTCTTAGAGCGTACTCTCAAGCACGTAATTAACAAATTCGGGCATTTAATGGTATATCCGCAAATCACATGGCTCAATTTCGGCGGCGGGCATAGTATTACACAGCCCGGTTATGACATAAAAAAACTTATTGACATTATAAAGCGTACCAAAAAAGAATTCAATACCGAAATCTACTTAGAGCCGGGCGAAGCCGTTGCACAAAACGCCGGTATCTTAGTCTCACGGGTACTCGATATCGTGAATACCAAAAGCGGCAAATGCGCGATTTTAGATGTATCTCCGGCTTGTCATATGCCCGATGTACTCGAAATGCCATACCGCCCGCCTGTCTTAGGCGGCTTTGAACCGAATGTAAAGCCTCACACATACATCTTAGCAGGTCCTACCTGCCTCGCCGGTGACATTTGCGGGACATATTCATTCGCAGAACCCCTTGCCCCCGGCACAGAAGTTGTCTTCTGCGACATGGCTATCTACACCATGGTAAAAAATAACAGCTTTAACGGCATGAAACTCCCCTCTATCTACACCAAAAACACATCCGGCGATTACAGCGTTATAAAACGCTTCGCATACAGAGATTTTATGTCAAGACTTTAACAGAAATCAGATGTCAGATATCAGAGGTCAGAAAATTAACTCCTCGTTTCAGCCTGAAATTTGAATTTTCATAATCTAACATCTAACATCTAACTTCTAATCTTTCACTTCTTTTTTGAACATTACGTTAATTTTTTAAAAATCACTTGATTTTTTAGCAAATATCGGTTACAATTAAAAGTAGCGCAGACGGAATTTGTTTATTTTTGGATATTAAATTTCCGTATGTATATAAAAAAACCAATTTGGAGGAAAACACAATGGCTTATAAAATTACTGATGAATGTATCTCATGCGGAGCGTGCGAGAGCGAATGTCCCGTTAATGCAATCAGCTCAGGCGAAGGCAAATTTGTTATAGATGCAGGTACTTGCATTGACTGCGGCAGCTGTGCAGATGTATGTCCCGTAGGAGCACCGGTTTCCGATTAGGCGGGCAACCCGCCGGGCAGCAACGCTGCGTTTCGCTGATGGGAGTCTTTCTGAATTTCAAGATGCACACCGCGTAGAAGTGAAAATCTTAATTCTGTTTAACTTAGCTATAACGAAATACAGAGTACAGATTCAACCTCTGTACTCTGTATTCGTAAATAAAGGATTTGAATAAATGAAAGTTATATTTTTATCAGACGTAAAAGGTTCGGGGAAAAAGGGTGACTTAAAAGATGTTGCAGACGGCTATGCGCGCAACTTCTTACTCCCGAAAAAATTAGCAGTTGAAGCAAATGCAAAAAACACCGCCGAGCTTCAAAGCAAGAATGATGCGGCGGCTCACCGCTTAGAGGTTGCCCGTGATGAGGCGGCAGCTGCTGCTAAAAACCTTAACGGCAAAACCATCGTTATAATCGGAAAAGCCGGCAAAGAAGGCAGGCTCTTCGGTGCAGTTACGGGCGGTCATATTGCCGACGCAATAAAAGCTGAATACGGTATCGAAGTCGATAAGAAAAGAATCACAATCCCCCTTGATATAAAAGCATTCGGGATGTTTTCGGCAGAGATAAAATTCATGGCGGGCGTTTCCGCTGAAATCAAGGTTCAAGTCAAGCCGGAAGAAAACAAATAAAAAATGGATAACACAGATAACAGAGATTCCTATAGTTTCGGTTCATTAACAGATTATGAACTCCCCCACAGTGTAGAAGCAGAACAGGCTGTAATAGGCGGTATTCTGCTTTTTCGAGATAATATTTCAGCGGCTCTTTTGTATCTGACAGCGGATAGCTTTTACATAAAAAAGCACCGCTTGATTTTCGATATCATCGTTAATCAGTTTACAATCGGATCTGACAGTGATGTAGTTACTGTCTTAAATGAAGCTGTTGCTCAAAAAATCTTTGAAAGTGCTGGGGTCGGGCGCGAATATCTTACAAAAATCCGCGAACTTGTCACTGTAAGCACTTCTATTGAGAGCTACTGCCGCATTGTCCGCGATAAATATTATCTGCGTCAGATTATTTCAGCCGCCGATAAGATGAATTCTACAGCGCGTGAACAGACTGAATCTGCCGAGGATATTATTGATTACGCCGAAAGCCTTATTTATAACATCCGAAACGGGCGCAATATCGACGGACTTACGCCTATCCGCGAGGTTTTGACAGACGCTTACAGTGATATTCAGGCGAAATCAGGACCCGAACGCGAAAAATACATTGCCGGAACCACAGGCTACCGTTATCTTGATAAACTCATTTTCGGACTTAATAAATCCGACTTGTTGATTTTAGCAGGGCGTCCCGGTATGGGTAAATCTGCATTAGCCTTGAATTTCGCCGTGAATTTCTGCGATGCCGCCCCTGAAAAAGCCGCTGTAATTTTTTCTCTTGAAATGAGCAAAGAACAGCTTGCCACGCGTATGCTCTCATCACGCGCTTACGTCGATTCCCGCGCACTTCAGACAGGTAACGTTGACAACTCAGACTGGGAGAAATTAGCCGAAGCCGTAGGGTATCTGCGGAATTTAGATATTTACCTCGACGACACTGCGGGTATAACAGTGCCCCAAATGAAAGCTAAACTGCGCCGCTTAAATAACGTCGGCTGTGTAATTATCGACTATTTACAGTTGATGAATTCAAGCAGACGTATCGAAAACCGCGTAAATGAAATTTCCGAAATAACCCGACAGCTAAAGCTCATGGCTAAAGAATTAGATGTACCGATTATAACTCTGTCACAGTTGTCACGTGCTGTTGAGTCACGAACGGATAAACGCCCTATTCTTGCCGATTTGCGTGAATCGGGTTCGATTGAGCAGGATGCCGATATCGTAATGTTTATCTACCGCGATGGGTATTATAATAAACTTGCGGCTGATTTAACGCTTTCCGAATGTATTGTAGCCAAAAACCGCCACGGCGAAACAGGCATGGTACCGCTGCGCTGGAACGGACAGTATACCCTCTTTTTACCGGTTGACAATAATAATTATGATTAATAAAACAGTTCTTTTTGCCGCTTTTTCGGGCGGTGCTGACAGTACTGCAATGCTTTTAATGCTCCGTTCTGCCGCCCCGAAAATAGGTTTTACACTCAAAGCCATTCATATAAACCACAACTTGCGCGGCGACGAGTCATTCCGCGATGAAAAATTCTGCTTATCACTCTGCGAGAAACTCGGCATTGAAATTTTTGTCCGTCAAGTGAACGTCACAGAATTTGCCCAAACAGAGAAAATCGGCATTGAAGAAGCCGCAAGAATTCTGCGCTATAAAGCCTTCGGCGAAATCGTAAAAGCTGATAATCCAAACGGTACAAACTTAGTTGCGACCGCCCATAACGCCGATGACAACGCCGAAACGGTTCTTTTTAATCTCTTCCGCGGCAGCGGTTTAAGAGGTTTATGCGGTATTCCTAAAATAAGGGAAGAAGACGGATTTACCGTAGTGCGCCCGATTTTGGGCATTACGCGGGATGAAATCTTATCTTTTTTAAAGTCACGCGGACAGGATTATATTACCGATTCTTCAAACGCCGATATAAATTACACCCGCAATAAGATACGGCTTGAAATAATGCCGCTCATTAAATCCATTAACCCCTCATTTTGCGAAAAACTATTCACAACCTGTGAAATTTTAAAAAACGAAGACACCGCCTTAGATGCTATAGTCGGACTTTGCCCGGATTTGAATAATATTCCAGTCGAACTCAAAGGGCGTTATGTTAAAAATTTCTTTGAAGAAAACGGTATTGAGCCGGATTTTAAGAAAATTAAACTCATCAGTGAGTCAACCGGCGAAAAATTTAAAATAGAAGTAAAACCGGGACTTTTTGTAATTAAAGAGAACGGAAAACTCCTTACTGAAAACGATTTAAAAATTTTTGATGAGCCGCCGCTGAAAATTTCGTTTGACAAAGAATATAAGTTTTGTGATAAACTCATTACAATAAGTTTATTATCACGTGAAAAGTTTAATAAATTTCTGTCTGTTAACAAAAACTTAACAAACTTTGCATTCAATTGTGATATAATTAAAAGCGAAATTTTCATTCGTACAAAATCAGACGGCGACAAATTTCGTCGTGTAAACCGTAATTTTGACAGCCGCCTGAAAAAACTTTACAATGAGTTTTTAAAACCCGCCGAACGCGGCAATAATATAATAGTCAGTTCTGATGAAGGTATATTATTTGTCGAGAATTTCGGTGCGGCTGATTTTGTTAAAATCACGGGTGAAACTGAAAATATAGCGGTCGTAACTATAAAAGAGGCAAAAGATTGAAATATACCTTCGAGGATAATATCGGCAAAAAAATAATAAGCGAAGCAGAAATTAAGGCAAAAATCACTGAAACAGGCAACCGCCTGACAAAAAAATACAGTGGAAAACCCTTGTTGATACTCGGGATTTTAAAAGGCTCGTTGCCGTTTGCAGCTGATTTAATCCGCGAAATAAAAATCCCCGTTATGTATGATTTTATCCGCGTGAAATCTTACATAGGCGACAAATCGGGCGAACTTTCTCTGATAGTTGATACTACAGAGGATTTGTCTGAATTTCACATAGTGATTGTTGAAGATGTAATAGACACAGGACGCACAATGCAAGCGGTAAAAACTCTCATAAACGAGCGTAATCCCTTGTCGCTTGAGATTATAACGCTGCTTGATAAACCGGATTGCCGCGAAGTTGAATTCAAAGCCGATGACGCGCTTTTCACAATCGGCAATGAATTTGTAGTAGGTTACGGCTTAGATTATAACGAATTCGGCAGAAATCTGCGGGATATTTGTACATTTATTAAATAAAAGGTGTTTTGATGAATAAAAAGAACAGAGGACTGCTGATATACCTGATTGTCATAATAGGATTCTTCGCTGTGGCGTTTGCGTTGCTGCGGGATTCGGCAGCTGCGCCTAAACAAGAGGAATACTCCACAATAATGGGTTATTTTGACAAATGTCAGGTCTATGATATGACTGTCGATTTGGGTACAGCTCAGATGACTATAAAAGTATACGCATCTGACTCAAACAATGACGGTATCTATGACTCGGATTCAAAAACAATAACCTATGAAATCCCGAACCTCTCGATTTTCTTAAATGAGATTCAGTCCGGCGAACGTAACTATCGTATCGAATACGATAAGCTTCACCCGAACGCTCCCCTCAAACAGGACTACTATAAGATTCAAGATACATCGTGGCTTATTACGCTCATTCCCTCGCTTATTATAATCGGGCTGATGATTGCCCTGTTTGTGTTTACGCTTCGGCAGACAGGCGGCGGCGGGCGGATTATGGGCTTTGGGAAAGCCAACGTCAAGAATACCACCAGCAAAAAGGTTATGTTTGATGACGTAGCGGGGGCTGACGAAGAAAAAGCCGAATTAGTTGAAGTAGTTGACTTCCTTAAAAATCCCAAAAAATACCGCGATATAGGTGCGCGTATACCAAAAGGTGTACTCCTTATGGGACCTCCGGGTACGGGTAAAACCCTGCTTGCGAAAGCTGTTTCAGGCGAAGCCGGTGTGCCTTTCTTCCCTATTTCGGGTTCTGACTTTGTTGAAATGTATGTCGGTGTCGGTGCTTCACGTGTGCGTGATTTATTTGAAACGGCTAAAAAAAGTGCTCCCGCTATTATTTTCATTGATGAAATTGATGCAGTAGGGCGTCATCGCGGTGCCGGTCTCGGCGGCGGACATGATGAACGCGAACAGACTTTAAATCAGCTCCTTGTTGAAATGGACGGTTTTGAAGGCAATGAAGGCATTATAGCTATCGCCGCGACAAACCGCAAAGATATCTTAGACCCCGCACTGCTGCGCCCGGGGCGTTTTGACAGACAAATTGTAGTAAATTACCCTGATATTAAGGGGCGTGAAGAAATTCTCAAAGTTCACGCTAAAAATAAAAAAATCGGACCTGATGTTGATTTACACATTATCGCAAAGACCACACAGGGTTTTACGGGTGCAGATTTAGAGAACCTCTTGAACGAAGCCGCTCTCCTTGCGGCGCGCAACAACCGCAAAGCCATCATTGAAGCCGATATCGAAGAAGCTACACTCAAAGTTATGGCAGGTCCCGAAAAGAAATCTCACGTTGTCACAGAACGCGACAAGAAGATTACGGCATTCCACGAAGCAGGTCACGCTATCGCCGCAACTAACCTTGAGACACAGGAAAAAGTTCACCAAGTAACCGTCATTCCGCGCGGTATGGCAGCCGGACTTACTTTCACCCGCCAATCAGACGAAGAACACGTAACTAAACGCAAGATGTTTGAAGCCATCGTTATGATGCTCGGCGGCAGAGCGGCTGAAACCGTTATGTTTGAAGATGTCTGCACAGGTGCTTCAAGCGACTTGAAACGTGCTACCGCTGCGGCGACTGATATGGTTATTAAATACGGATTTTCCGAAAATTTGGGCAATGTCGTTTACGGCGTGGACTCCGAAGAAGTATTCATCGGGCGCGACTACGGGCATACTAAAAACTATTCCGACGAAACCGCCGCTGAAATAGACAGCGAAATCCGCTCAATCATTGATAAAGCTTTTGAAGAATCAAAAGAAATCCTCACCGCTCACAAAGATGACCTCATTCTGCTTGCTAAATACCTTATTAAAAATGAAAAAATCGACGGCAAAGACTTTGAAAAACTCCTTGCCGGTGAACTTGACTTCAACCCCGATGAGGTTGACCTCGGCTCACCCGACGACCTCCGCAAAGTAAACGCAAAAACCCTGACAGACGAGGAGTCGTGAGCGACGACGGCGCAATTCGCGATGGAAGTCTTATAGATGTCTCTACACGCTCACCGCGTAGAGGTGACTATCTGTCCTCTGACCTCTGCTCTCTGTTCCGTAGGGGACGATGTCCACATCGTACCGTTTACCTCCAAAGTGAATTCAACTAAATATTTACAATAACGCCGCGTTTTATCTTAATAATTCGCAGCGTTTTAATTTGGCAAATTAAAATTAACAATTTATTAATCTTTATACCCTAAAATCTCTTGACATTTGCTATTTTTTTTGTTAAAATGAATATACTGCAACTTATAATCTATGTTTAAAGTAATCTGTGAATTTTTTGAAAATTTACAGACGGAGAAAGTATGAAGAAATTCGGAATAACCCAAAAAATTGTCATTTTATCCGCCTCGGCGGTTATTATATCTTCAATAGTTCTCATAATTATTTCAACAATGACCTATTATTCAAATCAAATACATACCGCCGGGAAAACCGCTGTCGCTGTTTCTGAGACGCTTAGTTCGTTCCTTGACGGCGATATGGTGGAAGCTGATATAAAACAAGGTTTTCGTTCGGATGTTGAAGAATGGCAAAAAATGAAAGATGCCGCCGATTTAGCTCTGAAAAAGCTTGAATCAACGGGCGGGATTTATCTCTATGTAATGACCCCTGCCGACCAATATGACTTAACCTATTATTACCTGTCGGCTGTAGACCGTGACGGGGAAATTGATTATTATGCCCCAGAAGCGGCAAACGTTTTTGATGCCGAAATGTTTGATGTCGTAATGGCAGAGGGCGTAACATTTTACGGCGGCGTATATGAATCCGGTGATTACGGCAAGCTCATTTCCGGCTACGCACCTGTATTTAACTCAAAAGGCGAAGCTGTCGCCGCTGTCGGTACTGACTATTCCGTTGATTCTGTTTTAAAAGATACGTTCTTCTTTTCTCTGATAATTATTTTGAGTGCCGTAGTCTTAATCGCGGGCGAAATGTTTTTACTCCTTAAACTGTTCAGCAAGCTTGTCAAAGAACCGATACAAACGGTTACGGAATGTGCTGATGCCGTATCAATGGGCTGGATTGACATTGCAATCCCCGAAAACCACTCACACGATGAAATTGCAACGCTCAATCAAGCCTTCGCCAAACTCCGTGAAGGTTCGGCAACCCAAACCCATCAGCTTTCCGAAATCGCCGGCGGTGACTTATCCATTGATTTAACGCTCCGCAGTGATACAGATGCCTTGGGACTTGCTGTGCACCGTCTTGTCGCTCATTTGCGCGAAATTATTTCCTCTATCCACTCTGATGCAAAAGAAGTCAATGCAGCGGCAGGGTCTCTGGGTAGTTCTTCCGAAAACCTTACAATGAACGCCGAATCAGAACTCAGTACCGTAAACGAACTTAAAGATACTACCGATAAGATTTTAAAACATATCCACTTAGCGGCAAAAACGGCAGAAAACTCCGCCGAAGCAGAACTCGGTATGACGCGTATAACCTCCGACGGCTCAAGAAAAATGCATGAACTCTCTGTCTCCGTCAACGAAATCAAAGACGCCGGAAACGCTATCGAAACAGTAATCAGAGTCATTGACGATATCGCGTTCCAGACCAATATTTTAGCACTGAACGCTTCTGTAGAAGCCGCCCGCGCCGGCGAACACGGCAAAGGTTTCTCTGTTGTAGCAGAAGAAGTGCGCTCACTTGCGGCGCGCAGTGCTAAGGCGGCAAAAGATACATCCGAACTCATTGAACAGACAGTCGAAAAAGCAGAAGACGGCGCAAGAATGTGCGCACAAACAGCGATTTATTTCGATAAGATTTCAGATGCCGTTAAAGAATCCAGCGAAAAGCTAACTGATTTGAGTGCCGATATCCTTAATCTTGAAAAACGTATAAACACAATAAGACAAGATGTCGATACCATAACTAACCTTGCCGAACACAACGGTATGCTCGCTAACGAATTAGCTACAACCAGTCAGCAATGTATGGCTCTCAGCAACGAACTTGAGCGCGAAGCAGGTTCATTTAAACTGTAATTAAAGACACAGCGGGGAGAATTTAAAATTCTCCTTTTCGCTTGAAATACAAAATTCAGAAAGACGTTAAATCAAATGTTAGATGTAATTCTCGGCGGTACAGGCGGAATGATGCCGCTCCCGAAACGATTCTTGACCACTTTATATGTTGAGCTTGAAGGTGCGGCATTTTTAATTGATTGCGGTGAGGGCACTCAAATTGCCCTAAAAAAAACGGATTGTCACCTGTCAAGCATTGACCTTTTGATGATTACGCATTTTCACGCCGACCATATCGCGGGGCTTCCGGGACTGCTTTTGTCGCTTGCGAATTCAGGCAAAACCTCAAAGCTTACGATATTCGGTCCTCGCGGTTTGCGGCGTATTGTTGAATCTCTGACGGTGATTTGCCGCGATTTGCCGTTTAAGCTTGAAATAAATGAGTTAGACACCAAAGACCCCGCCGAATTTAAATGGAATAATTTCACTATAAATGCCCTGCCGCTTCGCCATAAAATAGCCTGTTTCGGGTATTTCGCCGAATTTAAGCGCAAGCCTATATTTAACCCGAAAAAAGCAGAAGCCTTAGGCGTTCCGCTGAAATTCTACCGTGTGCTTCACTCGGGTGAAAGCGTTACCCTCGAAAATGGCGAAACTATTACGACACAGATGGTTACAGACGGCAAACGCGACTCAGTGAAGATTTCTTACGTCACAGATACTCTCCCCTTTTCGGCTATCGCGGATTTTGCATACGGCTCGGATCTGTTTATCTGTGAGGGTATGTACGCCGACGATGAAATGAAATCTAAAATGCAGGATAAACATCATATGCTTTTTTCCGATGCCGCGAAACTTGCAAAAGAAGCAGAGGTAAAAGAATTGTGGCTGACACACTTTTCACCCGCTCTCGTTAACCCGAAAGAAAATATTTTGGAAATTAAAAAAATCTTCGAGAATACGGTTATACCATATGACGGGTATTCTAAAACATTACTGTAATTAAATAACAAAAACCGCCCGATTCAATGAGTCGGGCAGTTTTTTTAGTTTGAATTAACCTTGGTATTCCACAACGTTAACGTCTTCCATAGTAACCTGAACGAGAGGTTTGTCGTCTGCATTGGTTTCGACAGAGCCGATTTGTCTGACTATATCAAGTCCCTCAATAACCTGTCCGAACACGGTATAATTCCCGTCAAGCATAGGTACGCCGCCGACTTCTTTATACTTTTCAAGAACATTGGCGGGCATTGTCAGACCCGAAGCTTCAATATCGGTCACAACAACAGTTTCGCCGTTTGCGTCTGTATATCCGCCGCAATAATTATACCCCTCGGCGGTATTAACTATATAAAACTGACTGCCGTCTGTTGAGGTACTGCCGCTGTTGGCGTATGCTACAGCACCGCTGAAATGATACATACCCTCGGGTACGCCGCCGTCAAACTGACCGCCCCACATAGATTGTCCGCCTGTGCCGTCGCCTCTGGGGTCGCCGCCCTGATTCATAAAATTCTCAATAACACGATGGAAAAATAATCCGTCATAATATCCGCTTTCCGTTAAGCCGATGAAATTTTCAGAAGCTAAAGCGGCAACTTCGGGGAAGAGTTTTATCTTTATCGTGCCGTAATCTTTAATCTTCATCTCGATAATTTTTTCACCCGCAACGGGGGGTTCAAAGTTGTGAATAACTGCATCTTCGGTAGTTATTACAGCACTTGCGGGAGCGGTCGTTGTGCCGTCCTCGGCGCGTTCTACGGTAGAATCCCCCTCACATCCGCCGAATACAAGAGATACAGCTATTAAAAGCGCGGGGAAAAGTGTTTTTTTAATTTTAATTTTCATTTTATTTTTTCCTTCATTTTTCATATAAATTTAAATTTGTTTAGTTTTTGCAAATCTGTATATCATACAGTGGCAATCTTAAGCATATTCGTATTCCCTGCGACACCGAGAGGTATACCGGCGGTAATAACGGCGAGGTCGCCCTTTTCCATAATACCGCTGTCTTTGGCGGCTTTGAGTGCCGCTTCAAGTAAATCATCGGTATTGCTTTTCTCGTCCATCATAATGGGGATTACGCCCCAACTGATAGCCATCTGCCGCAAAACCACATCATTCGGCGTACAGCCGATAATCATACAGCCCGGGCGGAATTTAGATAGATTACGCGCTGTTGAGCCGGATTTTGTCACCGTGATAATGGCTTTTGTACCGAGGTCTGTGGCAATAGTTGCGGCGGCGTGACTTATTGCATCCGTTGTAGCCGCATCTTTTGATGAAATATGGGGGCGTTCCATAAGGCGTTTGCCGTAGTTTATGTTGTTTTCGGTGGTTTCGGCGATTAAAGCCATCGTTTTTACCGCTTCAACGGGATATTTCCCGGCGGCGGTTTCGCCTGAGAGCATAATTGCAGACGTTCCGTCGTAAATGGCATTTGCCACGTCCGTAATTTCAGCACGTGTAGGGCGGGCATTGGTAATCATAGATTCAAGCATTTGTGTCGCTGTAATAACATATTTCCCCGCCATATAAACCTTTCGGATTATCTCTTTTTGAATAGCCGGGATTTGCTCAAACGGGATTTCAACACCCATATCGCCTCTTGCAACCATAATACCGTCAGCCGCTTCAATGATTTCGTCGATATTATTTACCCCGTCGGCATTCTCAATTTTAGCGATAATTCGCGGTGTATTCCAACCGAGGCTTTTTAAGCATTTGCGCAAAAACAATACATCGGCGGACGAACGCACAAACGAGGCGGCAATAAAATCGTACCCCATTTTTGAGCCGAATTCGAGGTCAGACATATCCTTTTCGGAAATATAAGGGAGCGATAGGTCTGTCCCGGGAACGTTAATCCCCTTATGGTTTGACAAAACGCCGCCTACTATTACTTTACATACAATGTCTGTTTTGGTGATTTTTTCAACCTTTAGTTCAACCGCACCGTCATTAATGAGGATAGGCTTTCCGACTTTCATGTCATCAATCAGTCCTTTATAGGTAATTGAAGCGCGCTCGGCAGTACCCTCTATGTCGTCTGTAGTAAGCGTAAATATTGCATCATCTTCAATGGTGACGGGTTTGCCGTCAACAAAATTCCCCAGCCTTATTTCGGGACCTTTTGTGTCAAGCAGAGTAGCGACAGGAATACCTAATTCATAACGCAAACGCTCAACCTGAATAAAACGCTTGCGGTGCGTTTCATAGTCACCGTGAGAGAAGTTAAACCGCGCAACACTCATGCCGCCGAGCATCATCTCCCGCATTACATCATCATCATCGGTAGCCGGTCCTATGGTACAAATAATCTTGGTTTTTCTCATATAAATTCTTCCTTTAAGTCAATCTAATATATCCTATTTATTTTATCATATTTCAGTGAAAATATCAAGGTTTTTTTGTGAAAATTGAATGTTTAACTGTAGGGGCGACAGCCCCTACAAAAATCTGTATTCTGTCCTCTCGCCTCTGTCCTCTGTGTTGTTATGTTTCTCTGCCCTCAAATTGTGTTTTATAGAGTTTAAAATATTCTCCGCCTTGTCTAATTAAATCGTCATGATTGCCTTGTTCTACGACTCTGCCGCCGCTTATGACTAAAATATTATCAGCGCCGCGAATTGTTGAGAGTCTGTGGGCTATTATGAGGGTTGTGCGGTTTTTCATCAGCTTTTGCATTGCCGCCGTAATATGCATTTCGGTTCTTGTATCGACATTCGATGTAGCTTCATCTAAAATAAGGATTTTCGGGTTTTTGAGTACAACCCTTGCTATCGCAAGGAGTTGCCGCTGTCCCGCGCTCAAATTCTCACCGCCCTCTGAGAGCATAAAATCCTCGCCGCCCGGCAGGGCTTCAATAAATCTGTCACAGGCAGATTCATTTATTGCTGCTCTGACTGCTTCATCATCGGCTTCAAAATCACCGTAACGAATATTTTTACCGATAGTGTCGCTGAATAGAAACGTATCTTGCAAAACCTCCCCCAAAGCTTTTCGCAATTCATCTTTGGGGTAATTTTCAATCGGTATTCCGTCAATCTCAATTACACCGCTGTCGGGGCTGTAAAACCGCGTCAATAGGTTTATGACTGTAGTTTTCCCCGATCCTGTCGCACCTACTACGGCGATTTTCTGACCCGCTTTTATACTCGCCGAGAAACCTTTTAAAACCTCTCTGCCTTCAATATACGAAAATCGCACATCTCGGAAGTCTAATTTACCTTTCGTCAGCTCCACTGTAAGTTCGAGGTTGGGGTTAAAATCTTCTATTTCATCTTCGTTTTTTGCATCTAAAATTTCAAAAACACGTTCAGCACCCGCAGCGGCGGTTTGGATTACGGCAATTTGATTGGCTATTTCATTAACAGGGCGTGAAAATTGTTTTGAATACATCAAAAACGCCTGAATTGTCCCCACTGTAATTGACCCGTTCAAAGCAAAAACCGCGCCGAAAACAGCAACCGACAAAAATCCGAAATTCGAGACAAAATTCAGACAAGGTCCCATAACGCCTACAAGCATTTGTGCGCGAAAGCCGTTTCGTTTGATTTTAGCATTGGTTTTATTAAATTTATCTTCAGCGTTTTGATGAAGATTATACGCCGTTACGGTTTTATATGCCGTAACAGTTTCTTCGATATGACCACTTAATATGCCGTTTAGCTCCTGTTGTTTTACGAAATATTTACGCATAACCTTATTGAGCTTGGTCGAAATTATCACCGTCAACAGTATTGACATCACCGAAATCAATGTAAGCATCGGTGAATAGTAAACCATAATTACATTAGTCCCGATTATTGTGAGCAATCCCGTAATCAGCGACCCCACAGATACAGAAACCGCATTTGAGATATTTTCAACGTCCCCTGTCATACGAAACATAATGTCGCCGTGACTGTGATTGTCGGTATAAGAAACTGTGAGGCGAACGATTTTATTAAATAAATCCTTGCGCAGCCTTAAAACCGTTGATGCTGAAAGTTTAGCCGACAAAATCCCCTGAAAATAGGTAAATAAAGCTTGCATTATATACGTAACGATAAGCCACATAACCATAACGCCGAGTTGCTCTAAATCAACGCCGAAACCCGTTTCTTCGCTGAATGAAACCGAATCAATCGCCGATTTTTGAAGCGAGGGAGTTATCAAAGAACAGCCCGTTACTATAACCATCACTAAAATCAACAGAAAAAATGTTCTTTTTTCTAAAAATTTCAATAATCGCTTTAAAGTACGGCGTAATTCTTTCGGCTTTTCGATGTTCTGGGGCGAACGTGAGCGATGACCGCCTAAACGTATGTTTTCAACAGGTCGTGCGGTGTTTGATTTAACCGATTTCTCGTTCGAGGTATTCATCAAAACTCACCTCCTTTTCGTCTGCCGCCGGCACGCGGTTTTGGGAATTATAGATTTCGCGGTAGATTTCAGAATTAAGCATCAGTTCTTCATGAGTGCCTATAGAATCAATCATACCATTGTCAATAACCGCTATCCTGTCACAGTGGATTATACTGTTTATTCGTTGTGCAACCTTGATTACGGTAGTACCCTGACAATGCTCTTTAATCGCCTCTGACAGGCGTTTTTCCGTGGCAAGGTCTAACGCCGATGTAGAGTCGTCAAAAATAAGGATTTCGGGCTTTTTGATGATAGCGCGGGCTATGGAAATTCGTTGTTTTTGTCCGCCTGACATTGAAAAACCTTTTTCCGCTATAACTGTTTCATAACCATTTTCCATCAGTGAAATAAACTCGTCCGCCTGCGCTGCCGCGGCGGCGGTTATGATTTCGTCCATTGAAGCTCCGGGCTTCCCATGACTGATATTATCGGCAACACTGATTGAAAAAAGCTCGGTTTTTTGCATTACAATACCGATTTTATCCCGCAAAGCCTCAAGCGTATAATCACGCGTGTCAATTCGATTTACATAAATATTCCCGCCTGTAGTATCATAAAAGCGCGGAATGAGTGATGCGAAAGTGGATTTCCCGGAGCCTGTCGCACCTAAAATCGCGAAATGTTCACCCGGTTTTATCGTCAGTGAAATGCCTTTAAGTGTCTCCGCGCCGCTTCCCGGGTATGAAAATCTTACATTTTCAAAACGTACAGAACCCTCTGTTAAGTTCTTCGCTGTAATTTCTCCGCCTATTATTGCAGGTTCAATGTCAAAAATTTCATTAATCCGCATTGCCGAGGCATTAGCACGCGAAACCGTCTGAAACATATTCGCCATCATCATCATTGAATGAAGAATTTGCGTAATATATGTTACTGCCGCCATTATTTCACCGACACCGAATTCAGCGTCCGGCGTAATGCTATAACCGCCTATCAGAATAATAAGTGCGACAGACAAGCTCATCACGATATGAAGCAGCGGATTCATTTTCGCAAGCAGTGATAACACGCGGTAATTCTTATCCGTCAGGTCTTCATTCGCAGTTTCAAAACGCGCCTCTTCATAGTCTTCACGCACAAATGATTTAATTGTCCGCGCACCGTTTATATTCTCGGAGACAATTTCGTTTACATTATCAAGTTTAACCTGAACCGCCTTATAAAGCGGAAACGCCTTTTTAAGCGCGATAATCATTATCACAGCTTCTATAGGCAAAGCCGCTAACGCAACAACCCCGAAACGCGTATCAAGGCTTATGAGCATTATAATACCGCCGAAAAAGAGCATTACGGAACGTATAAAGCCCCGCAGAGACATCTCGATAAACTGTTTAAGCTGATTAATATCACTGCTCATGCGCGTAATAAGTGAGCCTGTCGTGAATGAGTCTGTCTGTTCAAACGACAGATGAATAATGCGCTTATACATATCGGCGCGTAAGTCGGCTGCAAACCCCTGAACAACATAAGAAGCCGCCGCACAGCATAATACACCGAAAAGTCCGCCTAATGCAGCACAGAGCAGCATAAGCAGACCGTTTTCGATTATTACGTTCATGTTTCCGGCTATAACACCGTTGTCAATAATACCACTCATGAGTTTCGGTACAGATAAGTCACCGATTACTTCCCCGAGCATAAAAATCGGGGCAAGAATAACGAAAAGGCGGTATTGTTTTAAATGCGGCAAAAGTTTTTTCATTGTCAAAAGTTTTTCAGAAGATATTTTAATACTGAGTTCGTTAACATAGCTGACGTGCATTTAATACACGCAAGGCGATTTAAGCGGAGAATAATATTAATTTCCTGCCCGAACCGATTTCAAAATGCAGTCCTGCAATACCGAGGTCGATACTGCCGGATTTGTCAGTCTGACGAAGCTCAACTCCCACAGTACCGTCTGCGTGGTAAATGAATTTCGCAGGCTGGCGGTTATACGCAGAGGGTGCTTTAACTACAGCCGCAATGCCGCGTAAAAACCATTCAGGCGGCGGTGTTTTTTCAGCAATATACATCTCATTTAACCGTTTTGAACGCGGATGATATACCGCTTCTAACAGGTTTTCGGATATACTCTTACGGCGCGGCGAATGTCCAACAGGGATTGCGGCACAGATTTCTTCATTTTCGGCGATGTCAACAGGGCATGATTTTCTGTCAAACGTAGCGCTGACCCAACAAGTATTGAGTCCGAGTGTTGTACAGTAGAGTACAAGCTTTTCGCCGTAATACCCGGCTTTTACGGTACTGTTCGGGTTATTGATATTACGGACAACGACAAAATAATTCTTAACACCGGAAAAAAATCCGTAGCTTTTTAAAATACCGTCAAAGGCATCGGAATTATTGGTAAGAAAATGTATATTTACGCCCGGGATTCTGTTAAGTTCCGTCACATAATCATGTAATTTACACGCCGTATCAAGCGGCAAAGTCTCGGGAATATAAGCACGTCTTGAGTGCCGTAAATCAACAGCCGTCTTCAAATCCATCATGCTCTGCCTCCTTGTTTTTTTGAAAAAATTTCAAGGCAATAATATTACCGTAATAATTATATCACATTTTTTTGATAATTACAATACTAAAATTAAATATTTTAAATCAAATCAAACGTAAATTTTTAACTGACAAAGTAACTGTTAAAATTTAAATATATTATTTCACCAATTTACGCATAAAATAAAAACAAAAAAAATCGGAGATTTTAAAATGATTAAAGTATATTCATCACACACTTGTCCATTTTGCGATAAGCTGAAAAGATACCTTGACAGCAAAGAAATAGCCTACGAAACCCTTTATATCGACGAATCACAAAATACACTCAAAGACCTTGTGTCAATAACAGGTATAGCCGGTGTCCCCGTAACCGTTTTTGAAAGCGGCGAATTCGTCTTAGGTTTTGACCTTGAAAAAATTAATAAAATTTTAAGTAATGCTAAAAAAGAAAAGGAAAAAATAAAAATCAAAGTAAAGCCGGTAAAGGTGTAACAGAGGTCAGAAATCAGAAATCAGAGGTCAGATGATGAACGCCGCGCATTTTAGCCGAAATCTTGATTTTCATCATCTGACTTCTGTCTTCTGACCTCTGACTTCTATTTTCTGACTTCTGTCTTCTGACCTCTGACTTCTGTGTTTAAACTTCTGACTTTGTGTTTAACCGCTTTTTCGCCCATCGTTGAAATAGTCAAATCGCACAAACCATGTTTCTTTTGAAAGAGGCTTTGCCGTTTTTGTATCATACATATTTTTTCCTTAATCGTTACAACAGTATGCATAATAAAACCCTTTCGATAACGAAGCAGAGTTCCGTCGGCGTTTTTTCCGCCGATTTTATATTCAAAAAACGAAACTATAAAAAATACACACGCCGGAATAAGCGCCATCACACTCAAAAACAAAAACAGCCCTGAAAATTTCACCGTGAAAATTCGTGTAAGTATTATCGCCGCTGTAGGAATCAGTATAAAAATTATCGGCGGAATAATAAATCTTGCCCAATTAGGTTTAGGTACGTTTTGCGTTATTTTCTTAGATGAAAAATGTGAAAACTGGGGGAAAAACATTTGCAGAAGCAATTCCCGCTCATTTTTTTCAGCTATCGGTATAACGAGGGGGATTTCTTGTTTCCCATATCCTGTACAGCCGATATGCAAAGAATATAATCCGAAAATTGATGACGGCAGGTTTTGACGGAAGTCAGCGTAATTTACATAATCAGAGTTAATCATATATGTCCATCTTGAAAAAATCCCTGTACGAATAGTAATAAATCTGCCGCGGCGATTCACTGTGAAATTTGAATTCTTAAACATATTCGACAAAACAGTAAAAACCCATCCGGACAGAGCGATTACCGCTAAAACAGTTGCCGCGACGGGTATCCCTCCGAAAACAGTTTCTAAAATGGCTGTTGCCCGCGAAAGAATTTCCGAAAAATACGTACGCATTGTGTCTGTAATAAGCCGTCCGCTTTGAAATACTAAAACAGTTAAGTAAACCGCCCCCGAAAGTGCTTCCGAAAAAAAGAAACTAAAGAGTAAAAGTGAACTTTTTGTATTTTTATAACTGATTTTTTGCGCCGTACTTTTTCCGTCACGAAACAGCCGCTTAAACGCACTGACTTCACGGCGGTCGAGAACAAGTGTTAAGTCGGAGGATTTAAGTGTGCCTATAGCCGGGTGACTGTCGGTATCGACAAAGAGTTTTACAGCGCGCAATGGGCGCGCCCAAAAGGTTTCTTTCAGGGTTACTGCGGTGATGGTTTTATATCTGATTTCAAATTCGCGGCGGACAAAAAATCCGCTTTTTATTATTACAGAAGACGGTAAAAATTCATAAGTTACCGTGAAATATTGAATCAAAGCGACGCCTAAAATAGCCGCTGCAAGCAGTATATCCCATATACTGCCGCCCAGCCAGCGCACAACATCAAAATTATTGACCGCTAAATTACGCAAAAGCGGTATAATGAGCAGCCAAAATTTTCGCGTAGTATACGTTACTATCGCTATGGGGTGTTGAAATTTCATATTTTAGTATTAGCCTTATTTAAATTTGATAGGCTTATCAAAAAGATTTTTTCTGATACGAGAAATATTAAATAATTAACGCTTCAATCACTTCCGATATAACCCGCAAGTCCTTTTTCGACAAAAACGGAATCATCATTCGCCCGCCTGTGCCGCTTATGATTAAAAAACAAAAACCGGGTAAAAACACTGCCGTTGTGTACTGTACGGCAGTCAGTTTCATCGTCCTGACTGAATGATATATAAGCCCTGTATCGGTTATAACAGAGTCCCCATTTACAGTAAAACGCGCCGCCTTAAACCACTTCGGAAGAATAATTCCCGCGAATATAACATAGGCTGATAATAAGAAAAATATAAAAATCTCGGTGATAAGTTCAGGGACAGTCGTTATATCAATCCTGAAATATTCGGGATAGGTTTTATGAAGCCACACAAAAAGCAGATAAATCCCGATAAGGATAATAACAAGCACCGCGAATAAAATAAGCCGCAGTCTGTTTACGCAGACATAATCCGTTTTAAATGTATACATAAAAAATTTCCGTAAGTTATATGATAATTGAAAAAATTAACTCAATTCTCTGGGGCGTAGGTACAATACTGCTGATTTTCGGGACAGGCATTTTTTTCAGCGTTAAAATCGGCTTTAAGCAATTAAATATAGTTAACATCCTCAAGAAGACTTTGCTTTTAAAATCCGAAAAGTCTGAGAATACAGGCACTCTCACACGGTTTCAGGCTCTTTCAACCGCCCTCGCCGCAAGTATGGGGACAGGCAATATAATCGGCGTAGCGGCGGCGATAACAATAGGCGGTGCCGGCAGTATCTTCTGGATGTGGGTATCTGCCATTTTTTCAATGGCGATAGCTTACGCTGAAAATTACCTCGGTGTTCTCTATAAAAAACGTACCGGGAGCAAAACCGCCGGGGCAATGCTCTACCTCGAAAACGGTCTGAAATCCAAACCTTTGTCTGTGTTATTCGCCGTTTCGGCAATCTTTGTCTCCCTCAGTATGGGTAACACAGTCCAAAGCAACGCCATTGCCCTTTCAGCCGATACATTCGGTATACCCCATTTCATCACGGGCTTAATTATCAGTGCGGGAGCAGGGCTTATACTATTCGGCGGTGCTGCGTGTATCGCGAAAGCTTCCGAAAGGATTATACCGTTTGTTTCAGGCGTTTATATTATCGGGTGTCTTATTGCGATTTTTATGAATTTAAACGGCTTGCCCGCTGTTTTCGCCGGAATTTGCAAAGGGGCTTTCGGGATAGATGCAGTAACAGGAGCGGTATCCGGTTTAATGATTCGTCAGGCTGTTACAACGGGTTTGCGGCGCGGGATTTTTTCAAACGAAGCCGGTATGGGGAGTTCCGTCTTCGTCCACACCGAAACCGACTGTAAAGATCCCGACACCATGGGCTCATGGGCAATCTTAGAAGTCTTTATTGATACCATTTTATGCTGCTCACTGACGGCGTTTGTCATTCTCTTAACAGTCGGCGGAAATTCTGACGGCGTTAATATAGTTTTTGCGGCTTTCGGCTCTGTATTCGGTTCATTCGCCGAAAAATTCGTCGCCGTCTGTACAATTTTATTCGCCTTCGCTACTTTAATTGGCTGGTCGTATTACGGCGAAAAAAGTCTGAAATACGTCATAAAGAGAAATTCCGCCCCGACGGTTTTCAGAATAATCTACATTATACTGATTGCCGTCGGCGCGGTAATTAACACAAGCTTTCTATGGGGGATATCCGATATCTTTAATGCTCTGATGCTTCTTATAAATATTTTCGGGATTCTCTTTTTATCACGAGAAGTCAAAAAACACTAAATATGTCATTTTTCATTTGAAAAATCAAAAAACACTGAATCTGCCTTACTCTTTATTTCAAAAAATTCAAAATAGCGTTCCTCCATCGGAATCCATTCGTTTTTGAAACGTTCCGCGATGTCGGGGTTTCGTGCCTTTATGCGGCGAAGCTGTTCATCGGGTTTTACGTTTAAAAAAACCGTAAGGTCATAAAAATCTCTGAAATCGGGGCGCAAAGCGTATGAGCCTTCAATGACGGTAAGCCTGCTCGGGTTTACCGTTATTTTGCCGCCGAAATCGCCTGTTTCACAGTCATAGGTGCGATAATCAAAGGGTTCGCCTGTTTGAAGCGGGCGTAAAACCTCTTCTGTAAAACGTTCGTAATCGACGTTCCCGCCGGGTTCGGCTAAGCGTTCCGCCGTTCGTTGTTCAGCTTGTAAGAAGAAATTGTCGAGAGGGATAATTTCACAGTCGTAAACCGACTTTAAGATGGCCGCTAAGGTAGTTTTACCCGCGCCGCACTTGCCGTCTATCGCTACGACTACTCGCTCTTTTGATTTTTTCAGCGCGTCAATCTTCTGAAATATTTCAAGAAAATCGGTATACTGTTTTTCAACTACACGATAAGCAGGTTTATAGGTGTTTCGGAACGCTTCGGAGTGACGGAATAAACCGCCGCCGCCGGCTTTCCACATAGTAACCGCCGCATCAATCTCACTCGGTGAAATCTTAATTTTTTCATTTCTTAACAGTTTCTTCAAGAAATTAACTTTTCTCAAAAACCCTTCGGTTTCACCTCTGGGGTGTGAAGCCGAAATTTCAAAGAATTTCTCGAATGTAAAAATATCAAGGTCGGAGTTATGTAAAACCGACAAATGAAGCCTTGAAAGGTTTGAGCCGATTTCCTCAACGGGGTTTTGCGGTTCACTTCCGCTGTTTTCGGATTCTTCGCGGAGACGTTTAAGCGATTTTTCAGGGTCGCTTATTAAATGCCCCGGACCGAATTCATTTTGATAGAGGACTTTTAATAAATCTACAGCAGAGGATTTCGGGTAAAGCGTTAACTGCGTACGTATTACACCGGCAATGGGGTTTGACTGTGTATCGCGGAGCAGTCCGCTTCGGTCTACGGCAACTGCAATAAGCGGAATAATCAATATTTGAAGCACAATACCGGGAACGGCATTAGTTACCGTTTGGGTAATCAAAACACTCATGCCGAACGGCTTGTCCTGTGCGTTATAGACAAAGATTGAGGCAGCACCCCATACCAAACGCCCCGTAACCATAGCGGAAACGAGTGCGATAATGCGCCCTAAGTAATTCTTAGCAAGCAAAGCCGCAACTAAACCCGCCGTAATCCCATAAGCCGCAAGCTCAAATGTCATCGTAAGCCCCGTAGGGTAAAGCGGCGGCATCCCGAAAAGCATAAATCGAAATACCGGTAAAACCGCACCGACAAGTCCCCCATACTGCCAGCCGCACAGCAGTCCGCATAAAAACACCGGGAAATGCATAGGCGACAGCGCATTGCCAATCTGCGGTATCTGCCCTGTCAAAAACGGCAATATAAGACCGAGTGCCAAACATAAAGCGGATAGAGTGAGTTTTTTCAACAGATTTGTAATATTTGAATTCATAGATTATCCCCTTTTTAAATTTTACATATACAGCGTAAATTGCATTTACGTTTCGTCAGCTCAATTTTTATGATTCTCAAGGCTTGCCCTAATAAAATCGGCGAATAATTTTTGCGGCTTATTCGGGCGCGATTTAAATTCCGGATGGAATTGTACACCGACAAACCATTTACACGCCGGATTTTCGACGATTTCAACCAAACGCTCGTCCGGGGAAATTCCGACCACTTTAAGCCCGGCTTCCGATAACGTATTGCGGAACTCGTTGTTGAACTCCCAGCGGTGGCGGTGACGCTCATAAATAAGCGGTTCTGCATACACCCGCGCCGCGATACTATCGGCGGCGAGTTTACACGGATATAGCCCAAGGCGCATTGTGCCGCCTTTGTTTGTAATATTTTTTTGGTCTTCCATAATATCTATGACGGGGTAAGGCGTTTCACCGCATTCGGTGGTATTTGCGCCCGAGAGTTTCGCGACATTTCGCGCAAATTCAATTACCGCCATCTGCATACCCAAACAGATACCGAAATAGGGCACATCATTTTCACGTGCAAATCGCACCGCTTCAATCATACCCTCAATACCCCTGCCGCCGAAACCGCCGGGTACAATTATACCATCACAGCCGCCCAGTAATTCACCCGCATTTTCAGCGGTAATTTCCTCGGAATTAATCCATAAAATCTCAACATTCGCGCCGTTATCAATACCGCCATGCCGCAAAGCCTCTGCTACAGACAAATATGCATCGTGTAAAATTACATATTTGCCGACAAGCCCGATTGTAACTGTCTTTTGAGCGGCTTTAGCGCGCTCTGTCATTGCAATCCAGTCCTCAAGGTCAGGTGTCTTATCTTCAAGTTTAAGCACACGGCAAGCCGCACGTGCAAGCCCCTCATCCTCAAGCCACAGCGGTACATCATAGAGTGACGGGGCTGTCAGATTTTGTATAACATCTTCTACGCCTACGTTACAGAACAAGCTGATTTTACGCCGCATATCCTCGGGGATTTCTTTTTCGGAACGCAAAACAATTACATTCGGCTGAATTCCCACAGAGAGAAGCTCTTTGGTGGAATGTTGAGTAGGTTTTGATTTAAGTTCTTCACTGCCGTAAATATAGGGCACAAGTGTAACATGAATATACATAGCATTATCGCGCCCGACTTCTGTTACAACCTGACGGATAGCCTCCAAAAACGGTGTAGACTCAATATCGCCCACGGTTCCGCCTATTTCGGTAATAACAATATCCGTGCCTGTCTCGCGCCCGACGCGGTAAATACGCTCTTTGATTTCATTCGTTATATGCGGAATAACCTGAACAGTGCCGCCGAGATAATCCCCGGCACGCTCTTTATTAAGCACATTCCAGTAAATTTTACCGGTAGTGACATTTGAATTCACCGACAGATTTTCGTCGATAAAACGCTCGTAATGCCCAAGGTCAAGGTCGGTTTCCGCGCCGTCGTCGGTAACGAAAACTTCACCGTGCTGATAAGGCGACATTGTACCCGGGTCAACATTTATGTACGGGTCAAATTTCTGAATAGTAACGCGATATCCGCGTGCTTTGAGCAAACGCCCCAAAGAAGCCGCGGTAATCCCTTTGCCTAAGCCCGATACCACACCGCCTGTTACGAAAATATATTTTACAGCCATTTTTAAAATCCTATAAATTTAAAATACTATTCTTTTATTTTACTACATTCAAATTAAGAAAACAATAGATTATTTGTAAATTAGTTAAACCGCCGTCAGAAATTTTATTTTTTTGCCCTCTGCCGAAAACATTGCTTCATGTTCTGTAATGATATTCTCGGGGTAATCTGCGTTGTGAAGGTCGCGCTCAATGCGTGTAATGTCAAAACCCGCCTGTTTAAAATATTCAATCGAATCCTCAAAGAGGATATCATCATCGGTTTTAAAGCGGATTTCACCGCCCGGTACCAAGATTTTCCGGTATTGAACGAGTTGATTTGTATGGGTGAGACGGTGTTTGAATTCTTTGGCTCTGCGCCACGGCGGCGGGAAATTTATGTAGATGCGGTCAACCTCATTTTCGTCGAAGACTTCGTTTATATGCTCGATGTTGAGGGTTAACAAAGTAAGATTAGAGGGTGTTGTGCCGTAACTTGCGACGGCTTTGCGCCGTGTGAAGGCAAGCATTTCGCTTTTTATATCGGCGGCGATAAAGCTTATTTCGGGCTGTAATTTCGCTGCTTGTGAAATAAATCCGCCTTTGCCGCACCCGAGTTCAATATAAATCGGGCTTTGCAGTTTTTCCCGCCATTTTGAGAAAAATTGCCGCCCGTCGGGTATATAATAATCACATACTTCAAGTTCGGGACGCGCCCATGGTTTTCTTCTTATTCTCATAATTTTCTAATTCAATATTTTTTCGTGCTTTGATTTTTAACCTGTAGGGGCGAACTGCGTTCGGTCGCGTACAGACGTTTTTTGTGGTAACGGGCGAACGAAGTTCGCCCCTACAAAATCTGACCTCTGATATCTGACTTCTGAACTCTGTGTTCTGACCTCTGATATCTGACTTCTGACCTCTGTGTTCTTACATCTGTTTTGCTTTGAAAATTGTCCCTATCACACATGAGCCTACGTTTGCGGCTACAGCAGCCCCTACGTAGAAAGTCATTTCAGGAGGGTAACCTAATTTTTTTGTGATTTCTCGATACATTTCGGCTTCGGCGTTTTTATCACTGCCGGCGATAATAACATACGGGGTTTGGGGGATAATTCTGTCGTAGGTTATGTCAACAACTTTCGGGATTACGGCTTTGTCGCCGCGCACCTTTGCAGTTGTAGTTGAAACAGCGTGCCTGATACGAATAACAGGGCGCAAACCGAGCATTTCGCCCACAAACGCCGCCGCCGTGGATACTCTGCCCGAACGCTTTACAAAATCAAGCGTAAAACAGCCGAAATTCACCTCGGCGTGTTTACACCAATCCTCAATATATGTTACGATTTTGTCCGGGGATTCGCCTTGTTCTGCTCTGATAGCCGCCTGAATTACAGGCCAGCCGTACACACCTGTATAGTTCATACTGTCGATTATGCGAATATTATATTTACCATATGCCTCAGGATTTTCATTATAAAAATCTTCACGCGCCGAAACGGCATTAAAATATGTCCCCGAACCGTCTTTGGCAATCGCCGTGTAAATTAAATCAGTATAACCTTGTTCGTAATATTCATTAAAAACCTCAGAAAAAGTATACTTTATTACCTGCGCCGTAGTCGGAAAATCTGCCGATTTTAGTGAATCTTGAATAAGTTTATAATACTCATCATCGCTCATATCGCGGTCGTAGAAACTCTTTTCACCGACTGAAATCGGAAAACACAGTATACGGATGTTATGTTTTTTTTCATATTCACGCGGAATGTCACTGCCCGAATCTGTCATTATTTTAATTCTGTAAGCCGATAAACTCATAAAATACTAAAAATTCTCATTAAAAAAATTAAATTTCACCGAAATACTCTGCTTTTCATTCATTGAATCAAAGAACCGGTGCGGTTAAAGTCAGGGAAATTCCATTGACGCAAAACCTCATATACGCCTATCGCAACTGAATTTGAGAGATTGAGCGAACGCAAATTATCCCTCATCGGAATACGAACACAGGCACTCAAATTTTCCGAAAGCACAGTTTCGGGTATGCCGCGGTCTTCGCGCCCGAAAATCAGCCAACAGTTGTTATTATATGTAATATCCGAATATGTAAACCCGGCTTTAGTCGAAAAATACCAAAAATCAGACGTGAAAGCGGCATTGATTTTGAAAAATTCGTCAATATCGTCATAATAAGTAATGTCAAGTTTATCCCAGTAGTCAAGCCCGGCGCGCTTAAGTTTTGAATCGGTAATTTCAAAACCGAACGGGCGAATCAGGTGTAGTTTTGCCCCTGTAACAGCGCAAGTGCGGGAGATATTCCCGGTATTTTGAGGGATTTGGGGTTCTATCAGAACAATATTTAAATTATGCATAATGAAATTCCTGTCGTTAAACTTCATGGAATTAATTATATCATATTTTAATAAAAAAATCAAGTTAAAATTGAGAATTAAATCTATTAAAATATTCTATTAAATTTTACATTAATAACAAAAAACGCCCTCAAAAAGGGGCGTTTACGCCTTGTAGAAAAAGTCAGCTTGCGCGGACTACTTTATTAGAGCGGAGGCACGCGGTGCACACATACATATGCTTGTGGGTCCCCTCAACAATAACTCGTACGCGTTTAACGTTCGGTTTCCAAGTACGGCTTGTATGACGCATTGAGTGGGAAACGTTGTTTCCGAATGTTACGCCTTTGTTACATATTTGACATTTTGCCATCTGCGACACCTCCGATATTAGTTATTTTCATCAGAACATTAAAATTATATCATATTTTAAGGTTAAATGCAAGAGGAAATATTAAATTTACAATTTATTAATAAACATAACTGTTAGATGTAAGAATTTGAATGTCGCGGCTTCGATGTCAGATGAATGTCTGTGAATGTCCGTTTGAATGTCAGAATGAATGTTATATGAATGTCGTGAATGTCACGTTTGCATGACTTTGTCAGGGGACAGGGAGAGAGGGGGCGGCTATTTAGAGTGGCAGGCGTGACGCCGCCCCCTCTCTCCCTATCCCCCGACACCCC
>JAISHV010000095.1 GCA_031262495.1 Ruminococcus sp. | reverse complement strand
AAATGCATGATTTTAGGATATAAACAAAATTTTCATAATTTATCATTAATCAACCGCAATGTAGCGATTATGATAGTGCGGGCGACCGAGGGCGGTCGCCCCTACATTGAAAATTTCGTTTTGATTTTACATTTGTCGATTTTTTGATTTTACATTAGGGATTAACACTGTGGATAAACTTCTAAACTACATAATGACCGCGCTTTACGGCGATACCGAAATGGATAACGACAGAAAAGAAATCATACGCTACGGGCTTGAACTCACGATAATGAAAATCATCTTCACAGCCTGTGCATTCGGTATAGCGTTACTCTTGGGCGAACCGATAAGTTATCTTTTGTTTACGGCGGTTTTCATTCCGGTGCGTTCGCTTGCGGGCGGATATCATGCATCAACTCATGCTCATTGTTTTATTGAATCAATGGGGGTTGTGGTTTTAGTGTGCGCCCTCATGAAGCTTTTTGATTTAAATTCTGCTGTCTTTACAGTCGCCGGACTTGTTTTTGCGGCAGTTTCTGCTGTCGTTTTATGGATTATTTCACCGGTAGAACACGAAAATCGCCCGCTGCCTTTTGATAAGAAAAAGAAATTCAAAAAACAAGTCAGAGTTTACATTCTGATTTTTTCTGCTGTTTTAATTACGCTTTTCGTCTTAAACCTTACGCGGTTTGCGTTACCGATAGAAACGGCACTGACTGTATCGGCAGTTTTAGCTCTTTTAGGACTTAAAAAAAATCACGCTGCGATATGAAATGTGCTGTGAAGGGAGTATAAAATTAATGTTTAATATTGCCGTTTGTGACGACGAACGGGATATCGTTGACTATCTTTTAGTTCACGTCAGACATTATTTAGAAGAAAAAAATATCGAGAACATCACGTATAAGGGCTTTACTTCAATTGAGGAGCTTTTGCCGTGTGTATCGGATTTTGATTTATTGCTTCTTGATATCGAAATCGGAGACGAAAGCGGATTGGAATTCGCCAAAACACTTCGTAAAAATGAAATATGTGTACCGATAATTTTCATAACGTCATATGTGCGGTATTCATTTGAAGCGTATGTAGTGCATCCGTACGCATATATTACAAAACCGATAAGAGAATCAAACCTCAAGAGAACACTTGATGAGTTCTTTAAGTCACTCGATAAGCTGATTATTAAGCCTGTAGGGTTTCATGTCCCAACCGGTATTGTTACGCTTAATCCTGACGATATATACTATTTTCAATATCTCGGAAGAAAAGATATTGTTATTGTCACAGAAGACAAACGCTATACAACCCTCGACAGATTAGACGATATACAAAAGCGTCTTGAGGGATTTTCGTTTTTCCGCGCCTCAAGAACAACACTGTTTAATCTTAACAAAGTCAAATTTTTCTCCGATTTAACAGTAGTACTCAAAAACGGCGACAGAATAGCCGTTTCTCAACAAAAAAAACAAGAATTTTATTCGCGCCTTTCTGTTAAATCATATGAAAACCTCAAGAAAAAAGGTGTAACGGGTAAATAAAGGCATATTTATGGCACTTCAAATTATAGATTTTATCAATAACCTAATAATAAACGCTTTTGTGTTATGGTTTTTAAATTCAACATTTGAAAGAAAATTCAAACGTCCGGTATATGTAGTATTGCTGATTGCCGCTTCTGCGCTGACGAATGTTGTATTTTTACTGGCTGTTCCGGTACTGAATTTAGTGTTCACGTTTTTGCGTATAAATTTAATATCGTTTATTTTTTATAAAGCGCCGCTGCGAAAAGGGTTTATATTTAATCAGTTATTCTTTATGTTTATGTTTTGCGCTGATATAGCGTCAACGTGGATATATTCCCTTATTTTTAAAGAAACAAATTTGAGCTATGTTACGCACGTCGAAAACCGCGTAGTAGTATACTTAATTTATGCAATAATTACCTTTATTTTAATTACGATTTTTATTAAACTGATATCTAAAAAGCCCAAATATGATAACTCACTGCTTAGTGTTGTTATACTTTTGATGATCAATATATTCGCGTTTTTTTGTGTGCACTATATTATTACAAAGTCAAATCAGCAAAATGATATAATGTATGTGATAATGTTCTTAGCAGGCTTCTTCCTGTTGGATTTAATCATAACATATCAGTTTAATCGAATTGCCGAATATAACTATTCGCTCTCAAGGATGGAATCTATTAAGGTTCAGAACAGTATACAGTTAGCGCATTATGAAGACACCATAACAAAATATAAAGAGTCGCGTAAAATTATACACGATATGCGCAAGCATATTGCGGTTTTAGCTGACCTGAACACAGAAGATACCCAAACCGCCGACAGTTACGTAAAACTTATTGATAAAAATATCAGCTCACTTATCGGTGAATTTGTTTGTACAAACCGTATTCTTTCGATTATCATGGAACAAAAAATCAATCAGTCACGCCGTCAGGGGATTGAAGTAAATATTGATTTTGAGGATATTACTTTTGATTTTATGACTGATATAGATGTTACCGCTCTGTTTGCGAATCTGTGGGATAATGCCATTGAGGGTGCTGTTTCGACAGAGGATGAGCGGAAGTTTATTAATGTTACGATAGGCAAGGATGAAAATGTCGCAAGTATAACATTTGAAAATAGTTTTTCGGGTAATGTAAATCAAAATAATAATCGTTTTTTCACTACAAAATTCGGTTTGCATGAAGGTTTGGGACTACAAATTGTTGAAAATACGGTAACGGCTTACAACGGTCATACCATCGTAAACCATGGTGATAAGACCTTTATTGTGTCTATTATTTTTACAAATATAAACTGATTTGGTGTATTTTATCGGCGAAAATTGGTTCCGTATGGAAAAAACACCTCAAAAAACGCAGTTCAAACGCGTTTTTTTCAGTTCGTGTCATTTGCTATTGACAACACATCGAAAAAAGATTATAATTATAATATCGTTAAGAAAGGCGGTATTAAAACATGAAATCCTTAAAAAGCGTACTCTCCCGTGCCGTTGAAGTAATCGGTACAAAATCGGCTGAAAAGAGCTTGAATTCCAGCTGTGTATATTTTATATATCAGCCGAAAATGCCCGCTGCTTTGTCAGCAAAAGAAACTGACAAAAAGTAAGTAAGTTTCCCCCCCAAGCGCACGAAAAAATCACTCACACTCGTTGGTCCGGTGTGAGTGATTTTTTGTTTTTATACTGATATGCAATAAAAAAATGAAATGCTATGTGGACGGGCGACCGCGGGCGGTCGCCCCTACAGACCAAAATTATTTTAAATACAATTTGTAGGGGCGGGCGCCCTCGCCCGCCCGCACATTATTTCATTTATTCTATTGCATATTAGTATGAAATCTACTCCGAACCCTGAAGTCCTGCTAAGATAGATTCGGGTGTGAAAACGCGTGAAACTTTTGTTACCTGATAGTTTTCATAGAGGTAAGCTTCAATTATCTGTTTTATCATCAGTTTTGACCATTCGCCATGCTCAACAAACCCCGAAAATGCTATAACAGGGTCATCCGCCGGGTAATATCCGATAAAAGCCGAACCTGTATCGACAGCCGTGTTCATCTGCGGCGTACCTGTTTTAAGTGCCGCTTTTTCGGGCAAAGACGTCAGCAGATAGTCTGAAAAGTATTCATCTTCTGTCGGATATGAATAGGGTACAAACTGAGCCGCCTTAATCATTCCTTGTTTTATAGATGAAAATGTAATGCCCGATTTGTCCTCGATGGTGTATAAAACTTCGGGTTCTGTCTTCTCAATAAGCGTTTCCATGTTGTATGAGTAAATGCTGTCTGTTAAATACGGGCGGAGCCTCTTCCCGTCATTGGCAAGGGTTGTCGCTAAAACATTCATTTGAAGCGGTGTAACATAGGTCTCGGATTGACCGATTGCCGCCTGAACTACAAGTCCGGCTTGCCATTCTTGGTTGGATTTTTGAAGCGTTGCGGGTGTCGCAAGCTGTCCCGGAAAATCCAAAACTTCAATGCCCGTTCTTGCGCCGAAACCGAATTCATCAGCGTATTGCATAATGGTGTCAATGCCCATTATACGCCCGATTTCGTAGTAAAATATGTTGCAGGATTTTTCAAGTGCCGTAACGACATTGATTCTGCCGTGCCAGCCTGTGCATTTAGGCTGATAGTCTGACCAGTATTTATAGACATTGTTACAGGCGATGTGGGTGTTTAAGTCAATATAGCCCTCATTTAAAGCGGCGGCAGAGGTTACGGTTTTGAATGTTGAGCCGGGGCGGTAAAGACCTGTTGTAACGCGGTTGAGGAGAGGTGCGGCAGGGTCTGAATTGAGTGAGGCGTAATCCGTCTTATATGTCGTCAAATCATATGTCGGGTAATTCGCCGCTCCGAGCAAAGCCCCGGTTTTTGCATCCGAAACCACAAGTGCCCCGGCGGTTGCTTCATACCCCTTACGGTCGGGGTCTGTCTGATTATTCAGCCAATTTATATGACTTTCTAAAATCTGCTGAAGTTTCTCTGCATAATCTATATCAAACGTCAGTTTCACGGTGTGCCCGGGTATAGCGGGCGTTGTGATTTCATCGGAAATAACAGCACCGTTATACATACCGATAGTGCGTATACCTTTTTCGCCGCGCAGTTCACTTTCCATGGCAAGCTCAATCCCTGTTTTGCCGTAGACATCACTCAGCAGATAGCCTGAATCTTTGCCTTGATTATATTCTTCGGGCGAAATCATTCCGACAACACCGATAAAATGCGGCATTATGTTATCAACATTAAAAAAACGTATATCATCGGCGACAACATCCATACCCTCAAGGCGGTAAGAAGCCTCTTTGAGACTTATAACAGCCGTTAAAGGTATATCCTCGGCAAAAGTATAAATGTTTGTGTTTGAGAAACTGCGAAGCTCCATTTCATAGCGAACCCCGCTCACATCACGTTTTTCACGCTCTGTGTAATCCTCCGGTATTTTATAAATCTGCGCCATAGCGTCAATACAATCGGCGGCAGTAGCATAGGGCTGAACACGTATTGCTGTTCGCATTTTCGCTATATCACTGTCGCGGTCGGGCAAAAACTCGTAGGGAGCTTCTTTAGTTATCGGCAGGGATTCTATCCAACCGGTGTCATTTTCGGCTAAAATATGGGTAATCTCTAAAATTACACGGTCAAGTTCTGTTTGGTCTGACGGGGCGAAAATTTTTTCGAGTATTACATTATAGCCGACTTTGTTGCTGACAAGGCTTGTGCCGTTTACGTCAACAATTTCACCGCGGGGGGAAGATATTATTTGCTCAATTTGAGAGGTACTTATAGCCTCGTCGTGGAACTCATCACCCTCAACAACCTGTAAGCGCATAAGCCGTAAAACCCCCAGCGACAACAAACCGAGAGTTAATACAACAAATAAAAAAGCACGTATGGCATCGAATATTTTTTTTAACATAACAGAAATCAGAAGTCAGAAGACAGATATCAGAGTATGAACGCCCTGATTTTACGTAAAAGCGCGGCATTTATGATTGTGCGGGCGACCGAGGGCGGTCGCCCCTACGAAACAGAGGACAGAGGCGAGAAGACAGAAGACAGATTTGTAGGGGCGAACTGTGTTCGCCCGTGTACAGATGGGTTTGTGCGAAACGGGCGAACAAAGTTCGCCCCTACAGAAGACGTATTTGCTGCTACAGGGGGAGAGGGGTAGGGGACGTGCATAGCACTAACAAGTTAGTGCGGGGGTGTAGGGGAGAGGGGGCGGCGTTACGCCTGCCACCACGAATAGCCGCCCCCCTTGCACTCGTTAGTGCGCCCCTTCACCCCTGACAAGTTCATGCAAACGGACATTCACGACATTCATATGACATTCAAACGGACATTCACTGTAGCAACGCTACGGGACATCTCATACAACATCGCAGACGGACATTCATCTGACCTCTGTCTTCTGACATCTGACTTCTGTGTTTATTCTCTAACTATATCCTCAGATTTTTCTTCAATCTTCACATCATCAATCTTCCCGAGAACTTTCCCTAAAAGCTTGATTAAATAATAAATCGGGACAAGAAAGAGTGACGTTAAAAAGAACATAGGAATATAGAAATTTTTAAAAATTAACCCGTTCGGATCATATCCCCATATCGACGAGAAGAATAAATACCGAAGCAGACAAATTATCGCGGCGGCGGCGGCGTTTATGAAGAATACATTCAAAAAATGACGGCGCAGGAACAGTGTAAACAAAAGCGAAGTAATAAGCCCTGTCCACAACAGCAGAATCCCGTGAAACCCAAACAGTGAACCTGTGACAGTATCTAAGAGCAGTCCCGCTAAACAGGCAAACCCCGCAGAAATCATTGCCGGCTCAAATACAGCCACACTCACAGTGAGCGGAATCATCAGCAGAGGCATTACGCCGCCCAGTGTCCACATAATATTTGCCGAAAGGAATAAACAGAGCAGATAGATTATACGCCTGATAATGGTTCGGATACGTTCTTTGCGGCGTTTTTGGTCAAACGTCAGATTCTGTGTTTTATTCATTTTGCGCCTGCCCGTTAAAGTCTGTGATTACAAAAACATCGGTGACCGAATCGGGCGGCACGATAAGCTCAATAATTGCATATTTTGACAGCCCGTTTGTTTCCATAACAATTTCGGTGATTATTCCGGCAAGCTGATTCGGCGGGTACATTTCACTGCCTTCGGTCATTACAAGGTCGCCGATTTTTATGTCGGCGGCTTTGTCAATATAACTCATTTTCACCGATTTTTTGTTTATATATTCATAACCGCCCTCGATAATACCTTTAACAAGCGAGCGCGCAGAAATTACACCCACATTCGTGCGCGGGGAATAAAGCGTCTGAACACGCGAGGTTGTCGCGGCAACATCAACGCACAATCCGATAAGCCCGTCTGATGTTACGACAGGGTCATAGGGGGCAATACCGTCATCACTCCCGCGGTCAATAGTGAAAGACTCATAGGGGTCGCCAACTGTCCGCGCAATGACTGAACAGGGCGGCGAAAAGCGGATATCATCATACTTTTTTTGTAAATCAAGGAGTGTGCGGAGTTCTTCATTTTCACGCAATAGCAGTTCATAATCTCTCATCTGTGCATATAGTTCATTTATCTGTTCTTGAAGCTGAATATTCTCCGCTTTGTTTTCGGAGGCATTCACAAGAGTGTCAAGATAGTCGGAAAACCCGTTTGAAACGCTTGTGGAAAGATTTTGAAAAGGCTTTGAAATATACGAAAAAAAAGCACTTATATTCGGCACATAGCCATCGGTAGTGAGTGTGAATATCATAATACCCACAATCACCGCCATAAGTGCTGTCAGAATCTTAAATTTTTTAGATTTAAAAAATTCACGCATAACAGAGGTCAGAAATCAGAAGTCAGAAGACAGAGCGACTGTTTAGCTTCCGATAGTTATTAAAAAGTTGTCGAGATTGACCTTAAATTATTACCTGTAGGGGCGGTGCGCCACGTAGCAACGCTACAACGCCCGCCCGCATACTATCAATCGCAAACCTTTAGCTGATAAATATCAAAATATCAAAATTTAATTTATACCCTAAAATTAGGCATTTTTGAATGTGCGGGCGGGCGAGGGCGCCCGCCCCTACAAATTCTAACATCTATGTTAATAATATTTTGAATCATCGTTTAATACTTCGTGGAGTTTGTCGAGTTCTTCGAGGACTTTGCCTGTGCCCGCCGCAACACAGTCGAGAGGGTTTTCGGCTATGTTTACGGGCATACCTGTCTCTTTGTGAATCAGCATATCAAGCCCTCTGATGAGTGCGCCGCCGCCGGCGAGGGTAATACCTTGGTCAATAATATCAGCCGACAGTTCGGGCGGTGTCTTCTCAAGCGTAACCTTTATCGCTTCAACCACGTGAGAAAGCGGCTCAGCTAAAGCTTCGCGGATTTCTTCTGATGTCACCGTAATGTTTTCGGGAAGCCCGTTTAAGAGGTTTCGCCCCTTAATTTCCATAGTCATTTCGTCGCGGTCGGGATATGCCGAACCGATAGAAATTTTCACATTTTCGGCTGTGCGTTCACCGATAAGGAGGTTGTATTTTTTCTTGATATAATTTATAATTGCCGTATCAAAGGCATCCCCGGCTACGCGAACCGAACGTGATGTAACAATACCGCCCAGCGATATAACGGCAACTTCCGATGTTCCGCCGCCTATATCGACTATCATTGAGCCTTGCGGTTCTGACACAGGTAAACCTGCCCCAATCGCCGCCGCCATAGGTTCTTCGATAATATTAACCCGCTTAGCTCCTGCATTCTCTGCGGCTTCTTTTACAGCCCTGCGCTCAACGGCTGTGACACCCGACGGAATACAGATAATTACACGCGCTTTAGTCCAGAAATGGTTTTTCAGAGCCTTCCTGATGAACTCGTTGAGCATAGTCGTGGTAATTTCAAAGTCCGCAATAACGCCGTCTTTTAAAGGACGAACCGCCACAATAGAACCCGGCGTACGCCCGATAACGTCCTTGGCTTCCTGTCCGACATATTTGGCACGGTCGGTTTTGGTATCAACCGCCACAACAGACGGTTCGCGGATAATTATGCCCTTTCCTCTCATATAAACGAGGGTATTGGCTGTTCCGAGGTCTATGCCGATGTCTTTTGTAAACATAATTTTTTAACACCTGTATCTTTTAAATTTTATATATTTTTAAGTTTCGGGGTTTATGACTGCACAAGCAAGCGTTTCACTTTAAAACTTTTGATTGAATAATTAAAGCCGCGATAATGAAAATAATCTGACTGACACTGACAGACAATGTAAACCCAAATGCCACCTTAAATACAATAAGGTCAAGCACCGCCGGAGCATCTGTGCTAAGCCCCACAGACCACGTCTGCGATAAAATATTCAGTCCGGGTACATCCTTTAAGAGTTCCGCGACAGCCGTTCCGACAACGATACCGCCCATTAGAAATATTAAAAATATGATTGCTTTTTTAAGTCCGCCGCCGTTCATTTTCTTCTCCCCGATTGAATTAATCGTAACAAGAAAATTATACCTTAAAATTTCCGTTTTGTCAAGCGGATTTTGACGATAATGAAAATTTTATACGTCTGTAACCCCTCTGAAATACAATCCTCTTGTAATATTTTGCCTCTTTGTCGCTCTGTTATCCCTAAAAGAGGAAATTATATCCTTAATTTCGTTTGCGTTTTCGTTATTGAAAATCAAAGTCAATATGTCGGCACTCAAAATTTCGGCTTTACCGGCGATATCTAAAACATCCGCATTGAGTATTTCTGTATAATTTTCGGAGCAAACGACATCAAAATGCCTCCCTGTGCGGTCGGTGATTTCTTTAGTACAATTCTTACAGCCGATACTGTTTTTGATGGGGCAATTTTTTACGAGCATCAGCGGGATTTTCCCGTAGGCAATGACGTTTGTCTTTATATCGGGAATATATGGGATTTGTTTGAATTTACATTCAACCGAAGCGGTGAAATCTTCTAAATATTTCGAGTAAAACAGGGCAGATAAGCTATTTGAAATATTGAGCGAAAAATCCCCGTGCAATTTAAATCCCAAATCGCGAAGCGGTATAATTTGCCCGATGTTATGGATTACCGTATGCCGAAAGCCTATTTCGTAAAGCTTTTCGAGGTTTTCGGGCAAACTGCAAAAGCGCGGCATTTGAAGAATTGTTTCAGGGCGTTTTTCGGGAGGGATTTCCTCGGCTAAAGACACGGGGATTACAATTTGCGTGACTTCACGAGCCGCCGCTTGAAATTGTTCAAGGGTTTTTACAGTAACGCGGATTTTGGGAGTTTTACTTGTTTTTGCGGCAGTTTTCGGTGTAATTTCAGCAATTTCAATCGGTTTCGCACTGTGAAGCGGCGAATTTTTCAGACAAAGTTCATTTTCAAGGGTTTTACAGGCTTTGCGGCGGAGTTCATTTAAGGCTGAAAGCGGCAGGAACAAACCTGCATCACAAATTGCATTAAATGTCTTACATTCAATTGACGTTTCGCCGGTTTTGGTAAGCTGAACCTCTAAATCGGCAGTTGTCAATTCGCGTTTTTGTGCGGACACGGGTATTTCACCCTCGGATGTAACAGTAATGCCATTCGCAGTTAAGGTTAACCGACTTCGTTTATCAGCTCTTATTTCAGCGAAAAAGTCAGCTTTTACGGTGCGGCGGGTGTTGTTCATCATTGCCGCGATAAATTTTTCAGCAGAGGCAGACTCTGAAACATCCGTCTTTGTGCGAATACCGAACATATCACGGCATTCACCTGTGAAATAACCGTCTGTAAACCCGCTTCGCGAAAAGGTTTCGGGGATTTCTTCATTAACACCATGAAGTGCATTATATAAACGCCTGACGGCGGCGAACACATATTCGGGACGTTTCATTCTCCCCTCGATTTTAAGGGAAGTAATCCGCATTTCTTTAAGCCGATCAATATGGTCAAGCAGCGACAAATCCTTAAGCGAGAGACAATTTTCGCCGCTTTGCCGGTCAACACAAAACGGCAGTCTGCACGCCTGTGCACAATTGCCGCGATTAGCACTCCGCCCGCCGAAAAAAGCGGACATATAGCATTGCCCCGAAACGCTCATACAAAGTGCTCCGCTGACGAAAATTTCTGTTTCAATGTCAGAGTTTTCAGTAATTTCTGTAATTTGCGCCGCTTCAAGTTCACGCGCTAAAACAACCCGCGAAAAGCCGTTTCTCTGTAAAAACAAAGCACCGCTCCTGTCAAACACGGTCATTTGTGTTGAGGCGTGAATCGGAATCTCGGGGGAAATTTTACGAATAATCTCAAGTGCCGCCGGGTCTTGTATAATAAAAGCATCAACGCCGCTTTTTACGGCTTTATATATAAAATCCGCGAAATCTTGAAGTTCAGAGTCAAACAAAATCGTATTTGCGGCGATATAAACGTTTACGCCGAATGTATGACAGTAATTACAGACATCTGCTATTTCTGTATCGGTAAAATTCTTCGCATTACTGCGAGCCGAATAACGCTCACCGCCTATATAAACGGCATCACATCTGGCTGAAACGGCGGCTTGTACAGAGGCGAAACTCCCTGCGGGGGCTAAAATTTCCGGTAAACTGTTACCTGTCGGGCAGCCGCCTCTTTTGGTTATACCTTGAGTTCCCAAAGTTCCCTGTTTTCCTTCCGCAGTTCCTCGACTACAGCGCCCAGTTTTTCGGCTTTTTTGTCTTTGTCGTCAAGCAATTCATTGATATCAGCTATCTGTTTGTCTTTTTCACTTAGTTTCTTTTGGAGGTCTTTGATTTCGTTTATGTAATCCTTTTTGTCTCCTTTATTCTTTGGTTCGGCGGCGTTTTTTGTAACGGTGAGTTCTTTTTTCAGCGTATCTTTTTCAATCTCAAATTCACTGACACGGATTTTCAGTTTTTCATTTTGAGACAGAAGTTCTTCAATCTTATCGTCTTTTTCCTGTATTTGTTTTTTGTATTCTTCGTATTGTTTGTCAGCATCTGCGTATTTTTTCGTAAGCTCAAAATTCTTTTTCGAGAGTTTTTCACCGCGTTTTTGTGATTCCTCAAAATCAGAACGAACCTTAGCCAATTCGTCCATATAGCCCTTAATCTGGAATCTTATATTGTCGATAGATTTTGAATGTTTTTCGGCTTCTTCATATGCATCTAAGGCTGTCAAAACGGCAGCATTCTGCATAGAGATGTGTGATGTTTCCATAAATTCAAAGATATTTTTTTCAACAATAACAGCGTGGCGGCGCAAGCTTGTGCCGTCGCCGTCAATATTAAGCTGATATTCTTTTCCGCATATAGTGAGTTTTATTTTTCCCATTATTTTAAGCTCCGTTCAGTTGCTAAATTGTAAACACAGAGGTCAGATATCAGAAGACAGAAGTCAGATTGTGAATGTCACGTTTGAGATGTCCCGCAGCGTTGCTGCATATGAATGTCAGAATGTATGTCTGTGAATGTCCGTTTGAATGTCAATATGAATGTCATATGAATGTCGTGAATGTCACGTTTGCATGAACTTTGTCAGGGGTAAGGGGGAAGGGGGCGGCTATAGCGGCGGTATTACCCCGCCGCCCCCTTCCCCCTCACCTGCACTCACTTGTTAGTGCGCGACACGTCCCCCTCCCCCATCCCCCTGTGGGAGCGAATACGTGTACTGTCCGGTTTTACTCTTGCTTTTAATATATTCACTTACGGCTGCTTCTTAGCTCGTCCGTGATTAGAAAATGTTGTTTTCAGCTAAAATCAAGGCGTTCATTATCTGTCTTCTGTCCTCTCGCCTCTGTCTTCTGTTGTGGTAACCGCAAACCCGTCTAAATCTGCTTCGGGTGCAATTATTTCACCGCCGTCAGATTCTATGAGTTCGGCTTTTCGGGGGAAGTATTTTTTTTGTATGAGGGTGAGTTCGGTTTCAAAATATGCTCCGCTCACGCCATTCGGGCGGTAAACTGTTAATGTAACAGTTTCACCGATTTTTTTGCCTGACAGTGCTTTTTCAACAGAATTTTTTGTAATAATCTGAGTATCATCTATTTTTGTAATAATGTCATAATTTTTTATGGCAGGGTTTGATGTTTCGGTTTCAATCTCTTTGACAGCCATACCATAAGGGACATCGGCGTATTCAGCAGCTTCTGCATCAATCCTCTCAAGCGTTAAGCCTGTCCAAACAGCGGTAGTAGAATACCCGCCCGCTAACATATCTTCAACAACAGGCACAACATTATCGGCAGGTAATGCAAAACCAATCCCCTCATAGCCTTCACCGACATATTTTGTTGAAACTACGGCGATACACTGACCGTACATATTAAAGACAGGTCCGCCTGACGCGCCGTTATTGATAAAACAGCTTACTTGAAATACATGGAAATTTTCCGAGTTAATATAATCGGTATCAATTACTCTGTCAAGATTTACTAAATTCCCAAAATTAACACAGTTGTCATAAAACGCTGAACGCCCTGTACAAGCTACTGCTTCGCCTAAAACACATTCGGAAGACTTCCCGAAGGTGACGGGGGTAAGCCCTGTGAGGTCGGTTTTAATGAGTGCTAAATCCGATGTTCCGTCATATCCGATTATCTCGGCGGTATCTGAATTCCCCTCGTAGTCTGTTACACTGATTTTCACAGCACCGTCAACCACGTGAGCGTTTGTGATAATATATCCGTCTTCCGTAAAAATCGTCCCTGTAGCAAATGATGACGGGAATATTAAATCGTCATTATAAACCGTTATTGAAACCTGCGTCGGCAGGATAAATTCAGCCAGCCCGGGCTGTGTAAAAAGCCCTGTCTCCGGGTCTGCATATTTATCTTCCGACAGTTTCGGGCGCGAAATTTGCGGGATATTGACTGTAATCCCGGCACCGTCGTTATACGGCAGAAGCGGCGCGGTGGGCGGCTCTGTCGTCTCTAAGGGCTGTGTCTCTGATTGTTTTATGATAATGAGTACACAGAGTGCAATAAGCATTAAACAAATCAACAGCAGAAACGGCATAATACTGCGTTTTTGGGCTTCTTTCGGGTTTTCGGGAGGTTTAACGCCTGTCTCATTCACACTTTCGGGGATATTTTCGCGAATATTTTCAGGCATATTTTCCGCAATGTCGGCGGGGTTGTTTTGTTCGTTTGTTGAGTTCATATATTCACTTTCGGTTGTATTTTTTACTGTTTTGGAATTTAATCAGCGAAACATTTTTGCAGGGTTTTCATCAGTTCCGCTATATCAATGGGCTTGGGGATATGACCGTTCATACCCGCTCTGATACAATTTTCGGCATCTTCTTTAAAAGCATTCGCCGTCATGGCATATATAGGGATTGTTTCACTGTGTAAAGCTTTCGAGGAACGTATGGCTTTTGCGGCTGTAATACCGTCCATAACGGGCATCTGTATATCCATTAAAATAACATCATATTTTTCGGGATTTTGGGTGAACATCGAAAGAGCAATCTGTCCGTTTTCGGCTGTATCAATATGCACACCCGAGTCTTCAAGCAGACCTAAGACTATTTCTCTGTTGATTTCCATATCTTCTGCCAACAGAATACTCTTACTGCTCCAGCAATTTTCGGGTCTTTTTACGGTTTCTTTATAAATCTCATCGCTTGAAATGTCTTTTGTTACCATTCCGAGCAGTCTGTTAGGCGTTGCCGGGTTTTTAAAGAAATGCGTCAGTCCGTATGAACGCAGTATAGAGAGTGTTTCGTCGGAAATCTTATATGGCGACAGCACATTAACTTTTTCGGTATCATAAAGGGACATCAGCTTATTGCGCTCTGTTTCGGAGAGTGAAGTGAGCATTTCGGCGGAAGCGAAAATGAGGTCATAATCTTTTTCGGCACAGCGTTCGGCTTCGTTAAAATTTTCCGCTGTATCACACTCTATACCTAAATTATAGAGAATATTGCCGATATAGACAGAATCATCAGCAGAAGACATAAAAAGCAAGATTTTCTTTTTGGCATTTTCAGGGTCAAAATCAAGTTCAATCGGTTTGCCGATTTCGGCGGGGAATTCGCAGATAAAAGTAGTGCCTTTGCCGAGTTCGCTTTCAGCGCGTATTCGTCCGTCCATCAGCTCGACTAATTTTTTACAGATAGCAAGCCCAAGTCCTGTTCCTCCGAAACGCCTTGTCAGCGAACCATCGACTTGTTCAAAAGAGTTAAACAGTTTCGGGATATTTTCGGGGGCGATACCTATCCCCGTATCGCTTACGGCAATATGAGCATTTCCGTGTATGACATCGGCGATAATAATAATTGTGCCGTTTTCAGGCGTAAATTTCACCGCGTTTGAAACTATATTCAACAGAATTTGCGTAATACGCAGTTCGTCGCCTATGATGCAGTGGGACATACGTGAGTTCATTTTAAGAATCAGACGGATATTTTTTTCAAAGGCTTTCGATTCCATAATATCGTAGACATTAACGAGGAGTTCTTCAAAATTTACGTCGTCTTTTTGTATCGTCATTTTATTTGCATCAATCTTTGACATATCGAGTATATCATTTATGATTGAGAGAAGCTGTTTGCTTGATTTTTCTATTCGGTCAAGACAGAGTGCTGTTTTCGCGTTATCTTTTGAGTCTTTTGCGATTGCCGCCATGCCGACTATAGCATTGAGCGGGGTGCGCATTTCGTGGCTCATTCGGGATAAGAACTCGGCTTTGCTTTTTACGCTTTCGAGTGCCGCTTCTTTAGCTTCATAGAGGTTGCTTATCAAAACGCGGCGCGAATACGCCGAGGCAAGGAGCAGTCCAGCCGAATGAAGCATCCCGCGTTCGTTTTCATCGGCGAAAGTTTTCTCTTTGTTAAAGGCAAGTGTTAATATCCCCCAGAATTCCGAATGATACATAATCGGCATGATGAAGAGAGACTTAAATGGTTCAGGCGAAAAAGCATCCCTTATTGTTTCGGGTAAATCATCATACGAGAAAAATTTTTCGTTTGTTAAGGATGATTTATCTACCCAGTTTTCGTCAAGCTCAGACACTGTGAAAGTATCACAGGGCGGAATTCTGAAAAGCGGCAGTCCCTGACTCCAGCTTGCTATGCGTTCGGAGACGAGTTTTTCGTCGGTTAAGGCATTGCGCCAAATCGAAAAAGTCGCGGCTTTGAGGGGTGTCGCCAGTGTACGCAGGGCATTCCAGAAAATCAACTTAGATTCAGACTGATCTATCCCCATAAGGAGGATAGCTACACTGTTGAGTGCCGTAAGGAGTTCATCACGGCGAATATGAGATTCTGTTAAATCAGTCTCGTGTTGAGAATTTACTTCATTTGCCATTTTATTACCGCCGTATCATTTACGTGGAGTTTATCTATAAAGCTGACATCCTTACCGTTTAAAGTAATCACAATGTCGGCATCAGCAGGAGGTTTTTCAAAATCAACATCAGCAAGCGGCATGAGTTCTATGAACTCGTGTTCTGTATGGTCGGGTCTCGGGGGGAGGACTATCTGTTTTCCGTTTAAAGTCACGGCAAATTCTTCGGGCGGGAGACTCGGCGGAGCAGGGTTTTCCAAAGGGTTTTGTGTTTTCTCTGTACTGTTTAAGTGTTTCGGGGTTAAAATTTCATCGCCGTCAATGTCTTCATCATCATTCATTACGGTAATTTCAGGTGTTTTAAAACTATCAGCCGGAATTCGTTTTTGGTAAACTTTTGCAGTATTGGTTTTCACGGCGGTAATAATCATATCCCCGTCTTCAAGGAGATAGTCAAATTGAAGCAGTTTTCCGCCTTTATAGAAATCTAATTTTGCACAGTCAAAGGGGAGAGTTTCAAATAAATCACCGAGTGTAACTATATCCGTAACGCTTATCCGGTCAAACTGACGGATTTCATATTCGGCGGTAACAGGTCTGCCCGAAACAGTAACGATTTTGCCGATAGGGTATTGGTCGTCATCAACCGTAACAAAGCGAGTATTCACATCTTTTGCGAAATCGCGAATAAATACACGTGCATTAGTGCCGTTTTTCGCCGGAGTAAATCTGATCTCATCGCCCTGATGAACAGGCGTATCCAGTGAAACCGCTTTGCCGCCGAGGGTAAGCTCTGACGGAACAGCAGGTGTACCCGGGATGTTTCGTGTTTCGTTGTTTATCGTGTATGTTAAGATTTTGCCGCTTCTGCCTAAAATTTGGTTGGATTTATATCCGCCGAGTATCAGCAGGTCAAACACGGAAATAGTTTTGGTGTCAAAAATGCGGAGTTTTTTTCCGTTTAAGTTAACTACGCTGAAATCATATCCGCCCGACATTGCCGCCGCAAGACCGATACCGATTGGTGTAACAAATTCGGGACCGTCAATTTTACATGAGCCTTTTGCCGCTTTATCGGTTCTGATATTCTTATAATTACTCTTTCCGCCTACGGCAACACGGTCAGGCGGCAGCCCCAGCCGCTCAGCTATGTGAGATGTCAGTTCCGGGAGTTTTGAACCGCCGCCGATTAAGAATACCGCTGCGGGCGGAGCACCGTTTGCCTCTTTTATGGTTTGGGCTATGGTATCGGAGAGTGTACCTACCGCCGGGAATAAATCTTTAAAGAATTTTTCTGTTTTGATTGTATGAGTATAGCCTAATATGTCTGTGTATGTTATGTCTTCGCTGCCGCCTGAGAGTTTCATTTCTTCGGCTGTATCGAAGCTGACGAGGTATGTTTTAATGATTTCTTCGGTAATTTCATCACCGGCGACAGTAGCCATAGCATAAGCGACAATCGAGCCGCCTCGCGAAACAGCTATATCGGATGTGCCCGCGCCTATATCCGCGAGGGCAATATTTATGAGCCTTACTTCCGGCGGAATAATAACGTGCATAGCCGCAATCGGCTCAAGCGTAAGATTCACAACCTCAAGTTTACAATTGTCGGTAACGGCATAAAGGCTTTCTACAACACCGCTCGGCAAAAATGCCGCGATAAGGTTAACAAAAGCTTTTTTCCCGCGGTGTCCGACGAGGGTTTTGATTTTATAGCCGTCAAGCTCATATGAAATTACCGTATGCCCTACACAATAAAACAATCCCGAAACATCGTTATTTTTATTGAGTTCTGCCTGAGCCTTCATGACGGTTTCAATTTCAAATGCCTTAACATCATCGTCCGTTAAAATATCACGGTCGTCAATGGAAAAGTCCATTGAAATTTCCGTGGTCTTGAGTGCACGCCCTGCCGCCGCTATGGCGACTTTTGTGAGTTTATATCCCGACAGCTTTTCAAGCTTTGTTTTAACGAGTTCCACAATACGTGAAACTTGGTTAATATCTTCAATCTGACCGTCCATCATTGCTCTGACAGGGTGGGGTTCGGAATGAGACGCCAAAACGTTAAAAATGCCGTCTTTTATTTGTCCCAAAATCCCGACAACTGTGCGTGTACCTATGTCGAGCGCGAAAATGATGTCGTCTGTCTGTTCAATGAGTTTCCGAACTTTTTGAGATGTTTTTGAAGCCGAAGATTTCTTTTTATCGGCAGTTTTAGGCGAATTCTTTTTTGTAACAGTTTGAGCAGCAGTTTTCTCAGGCACAGCAGGCTTTTTAACAGCCTTTTCGGGCGTTTCGGCGTTGATAGGTGTTTGTGTAATCTCGTCAGTAGTTAAGGTTTTTTTTGAAGAAGCCATTTTCATAATCCCTTAATTTAGATTCTAATTTTCCTTGATTTTCAAAATAGATTTAAGTGCTTTAACGGCGTTATTCTCTGAAATAACAAGCAGTTTATCACCGCTTTTGAGCATTGAATCCCCTCGCGGAATCATCAAATGTTCCCCGCGTGTAATTGAAATAATATTAAACAGGATATTTGATTTAATATCTTTGAGCAGTTTTCCGTCAAGCGTATAATTATCCGGCAAAACAATTTCCGATAAAACAACTTCACCTTGGTTTAGAGTAAGGATTTGTTTGATTTTGGATGTATCTACTTCACGCTCAATAAGTCCCGCGATACTGTCGGTGGAGTTTATTACGTTATCAATTCCTAAATTCTTCATAATCATGACATTTTTAGGGTTGTTGGACTTTGCAACGGTTTTTCTGACACCGAATTTATTTTTAGCGAGCTGACAGGCGATAAGGTTGACCTCATCAAGCCCTGTTACACTGATAAAAGCACCGGACTTCGCAACATTTGCGTTTTCGAGGGTTTCAAGCCGTGTAGCATCGCCGCATATAACCTGAATATCCATAGCGTCGGCTATACGCTTGCAGACGGCTTGTTTTTCTTCGATTAAGACGGGTGTGTGTTTATGGTCAATCAGCGTTTGCATCAGGTAATACCCGACTTTTCCGCCGCCGACTATGGTTACTATCATATAATGGCTCCGATTTTTTAATGTGTAAATTTTAACAGTTTATATTATTAATCTGACATTTTCATTATTATCAGGGAATCGCCGGATTTGATTTCGGGGTTAACGAATGAAATTTTTGTGTTTGAGCCGTCTTTGTGTTTTACGGCGACGATAACTTCATCTTCTTCAAGCATTGTACTGATTTCGGAGACACGTTTGCCGATATAATCTTTTTCAATCTCAGTCGTCATGATTACAAACAAAATCCCGGCGTGATTTACGGCGGTGACGTCCGTGTTGTCATTCAAAAGCGGAATTAACGCCGAGGCAGTAAGGTTTGTCGGGCAAATTGTGGATATACCGAAAGAACCGAATACCTCATTTTTTTGTGCATCATTGATTCGAGCGTAAACCTTTTTGATATTATAGATATTTTTGGCAATTTGCGCCGCCATAAGATTCAGATTATCATCAGATGTAACGGCAGCAAAAGCATCACAGGACTCAATCCCGGCTTTTTTTAAAATATCTTGGTCAATAGGCACGCCTATTGTTGTATAGCCCGAAAAATCAGAGGGAAGGTTACTCAGTTGAAGCGGGTCTTCTGTGACTACAGAAACATCATGCCCTTGATTTGTGAGTGCAGTAATGATTGCCTGTCCGACTTTTCCGCAGCCTATAACGATTATATTCATTTAAAAAAATTTTCAACCTAAATTTATTTCATATAAAATCATTATACAACATTTGAAATAAATTTTCAAGCGTTTTATAAAAATAATATAGAATAAACTTATTAACAAAAATTACCGAAAATTTTAAATGTAATAAAATTTTCATTAAAAAAATTAAATTGTAATAAAAAATTATTTGTAATATCACTTAAAATGTGCTATAATTGATTAATACTAATATAATTTTGTTTCGGGGAGATTTGTTTCGTGACCGTTTTTGATATAAAAAAGCTGCTTGACTGTGAGATTTTATGGGGCGAGGATGAGCTCACGCGTGAGGTTCATACGGCTTGCGGCTCTGATATGATGAGTGATGTGTTGGCTTTTGTAAAAGACCAGTCGGTGCTTATTACAGGGCTTGTGAACACTCAAACCGTTCGCACGGCGATGATGATGGATATTATTTGCATTGTTTTTGTCAGAGGGAAAAAACCTGCTGATGATGTTATAAGACTTGCCGAACAGAATGATATTGTGTTGCTTTCGACCTCCGAATTGATGTTTGAAGCTTGCGGAAAGCTTTACAGTGCAGGGCTGAAAGGCGGCAAACGCAAATGAATATAGAATTCAACTATGACGTTAATGCAGATGATTTTACCCGTGCCGGTGAAGCCTCTGCCGATATAAAAAAGCGTTTAAAACAGATGAATGTACCTCATGAAGCGGTGAGAAAAGTTGCCATCGCTATGTATGAGGGTGAAATAAATATGGTTATCCACGCCGAGGGCGGGAAAATCACCGTAACAGTTGACGAAGATACTGTGACAATGATTTTGGCAGATAAAGGTCCGGGTATACCGGATATAGAAAAAGCTATGCAAGAGGGTTTCTCGACCGCCCCTGACAATATTCGCCAGTTAGGTTTCGGCGCAGGTATGGGACTCCCGAATATGAAAAAATACAGCGACAGTATGGATATTACTACCACTCTTGGGGTGGGGACGACGGTACTTATGACGGTGAAAATATAGAGGTTAGATTTTAGAGATTAGATGTTAGATTATGAACACCGCGTTTATCAGTAACCCGCACAGCGTTTAGAATATGCGGGCGACCGAGGGCGGTCGCCCCTACAGAAGAGGTATTCACTCCCACAGGGGGAGAGGGGTAGGGGGTGCAGGGGGTGTAGGGGAGAGGGGGCGGCGTCTTGCCTGCCACGATAGATAGCCGCCCCCTCGCCCCTCACCCCCTGCAAGACATCGAAGCCGTGACATTCAAACGTGACATACATATTGACATCGCAGAGTGACATTCATCCGACATTCAAACGCGACATTCACAGACATTCAAACGGACATTCACAGACATTTAAAAAAATGAATTATCATAGTAAAGTTTTAAGCCGGTACAAAGTGGCAAAGGAGGGCTGTAAATTGAAGAAGTATAACTCTGTACAGCTTGACTCTACTAAGTGTATGGGCTGTATAAACTGCATAAAACGCTGTCCTACACAGGCTATAAGGGTACGTGAGGGTAAGGCGCGGATTATTACGGATTTTTGTATTGACTGCGGCGAATGTATTCGCATATGCCCGCATCACGCTAAATTGCCCGTCTATGACCCGATTTCGTCTATGGACGACTTTGAATATAAAGTAGCTTTACCCGCCCCCACGCTTTATGCACAGTATAATAATATCGACGACACGGGGATTGTGCTTCGCGCTTTGTTGGAACTCGGATTTGATGATGTTTATGAAGTCGCCGCAGGGGCTGAAATGGTCTCCGAAATTTCACGCAAATATATAGCCGAACATGGCTTTGACCGCCCCTTTATCAGCACTGCCTGCCCATCTGTCGTAAGACTTATTCGCGTACGGTTTCCGAATCTCTTAGAGCGGCTGCTGCCGATTTCGTCGCCAATGGATGTTGCGGCTAAATTTGCCTTGAGACGGGCTATAGAGCGGACAGGCTTAGCGCGTGAAAAAATCGGGATATTCTTTATTTCACCGTGCCCTGCTAAAAATACATCTGTTAAATCACCTATAGCTATTGAAAAATCAGAAGTTGACCGCGTTTTAGCGATAAAAGATATTTACCCCTTGCTGTTGCCGCATATGAAAGAGACTGACGACATACCGACTGCTGCAGCGGCTGAAATTTCTGCTTCGGGCAAAATCGGCGTAAGCTGGAGCAAGAGCGGCGGCGAATGCGGGGGACTGCTCACCGACAACTACTTAGCCGCTGACGGTATAGAAAACGTCATTCACGTTTTAGAAGACCTTGAAGACTGTAAAATCTCAAACCTTGATTTTGTTGAACTCAATGCTTGCCCGGGCGGTTGTGTCGGCGGAACGCTCAATGTCGAAAACCCCTATGTTGCACGCGCCAAAATCAATCGTCTGCGGAAATATTTGCCCGTCACAGGCAGCCACGTTAAACCGGGCGACGAAAAAGAACTCTTCCTTGATTCCGAAATAGAGTATCTCCCTGTATTCAGAATAGGCGACAACATGAAAGACAGCATCCGCAAAATGTCACAGATTGACGAAATCTTAAACCGCTTGCCCTGTCTTGACTGCGGCGCGTGCGGTGCACCGAGCTGTAAAGCCTTGGCAGAAGACGTGGTTATGGGCAGAGCGGAAGAAAAAGATTGCATATACAAAAACAGAAATCAGATATCAGAGGTCAGGAGTCAGAATAGTGATCTTTCGTCTGTTAAAAATTAAATTTTGAGGTTTTTTTGTGACTTTATCTGAATATATTGAAAAATTACCCCCTGAATTTACCGTATTAAACCGTTCTGAAAATACCGACAGCATAACATTAACTAAAATTTTCTGCTGTGATTTGTTGTCATTCGCCATGGCGCGTAATCCGCACGGTTCTGTCTGGGTAACCGTCATGGGCAACATCAATTCGATAGCCGTGATGGAACTGACTGACGGCGGCTGTTTAGTGCTTGCCGAAAATGCGGCAATCGACGAAAAATCCTTGGATAAAGCACGTGAAAACGATATTACCGTGATTCGTACCGAATTGCCTGTCTTTGAAGCGGCTGATTTGTCCAATAAGCTTATTAATCACCAGAAGTAACCTTTTTATGAAATTAAGCTATGATTTGCATATACATTCCTGTTTAAGCCCTTGCGGGAGTGATGACAGCCTCCCCTCAAATATCGTGGGGATGGCGGCACTCAAAGGACTTGACGTAATCGCCGTCACCGACCATAATTCCTGCGGCAACTGCAAAGCGGTATCTGAACTTGCCGCCGAATACGGGATTTTAGCTATACCCGGAATGGAATTGACTACAGCAGAAGAAGCCCATGTGCTTTGTCTGTTTTATAATATAGCTAACGCCGAAGCGTTTTCGGAATATGTTTACAAAAGACTCTTAAATTTCCCGAATGACGAAAAAATCTTCGGAAAACAACAGTACGCCGACAAAGATGACAATATCTATAAAACTGAACCGCTCCTGCTTATTTCCGCAACTTCAATCGGGTTTGATGAGGTTTATAAAACCGTAACTGACTTCGGCGGGATAATGATTCCCGCACATATTGATAAATCTACCACAAGTCTGCTCTCAAATATGGGATTTATCCCGCCTGACAGTGAGTTTAAATGCGCTGAAATTAAACATACAGGATTTACCGAAAGACTTATTTCAGAAAACCCTTACTTAAAAAATTGCAATATCATCACCGACTCCGATGCACACTACCTTGAAGACATCAGTGAACCCGAACATTTTCTTAATGCTAACGAAAAAACTGTAAAAGGCGTATTGGACGCGCTTATGAAGAAGCAAAATGGCTAAAAAAATAACCGATATAATCGGTGAACTCCCCAAAAAGGCAGCAGAGACTGCCGGACAAACCCTCTCTGACTTAAAAGAATCGGTTGTCCCTCAGCGAGTGACAAAAACCGCGAAAAAGATAACGGATTATATTCACGAGAATATGCTCATATTTATTATGGGGCTTATCTGTATCGTTATCGTACTTATTATCGCTGTTTTGGTTGCACTCTCTGTCGGCGGACTGAAAACCCGCATTATAAAGATTACCGAAATACAGGGCAGTGTGTCTATTGAGCGGGATTTTAAAAAATATACCGGAACAAAAAATTCCGCTGTTCATTCAGGCGACATTGTTACTGTAGCAGATAACGGCAGAGCTAAACTGCGTATTGACCCGGATAAATTCTTGATTGTCGAACCCGGCAGTCAGCTTTACATAGATTACACGAATATTGAAGGACAGGGTGCTGTATCTGCGAATGTCGTTTACGGCTCTGTGATAGTCCGTATTGACAACACCATAGGCGAAAAAGACCTGTTCAGAGTAAATACCCCGAATTCCTCAATCGACGTTAAAAACGGCGTTATGAGGGCATTCACCGAATATTATGACGACTATGCTGACGAGAGTCCCGCTAAAATAACCGATATACAGGTTTTCACGGGCGCGCCCTATGTTCAGTTATATGACTGGGAGGGTGCTCCGAACGGACAGCAGATGCTACTCGGGGAACTCAAGAATTCCCGCCTTGTCACAATGGAGAAGACCTCGCGTTTCGGCATGATTAATGCAGAACTTAACCTTAAAAGCCTCCCTGAACTGACTTTGTCGGAGCTTGTCAGAATTTCAAACGACAAAAATATCGGTATACCGCCGCTTGAACTCAACGCCGCTTATAAAGAGGTTGTAAAGAGTAATTACCCGACAGCATCATCGCCTACAATCCCCGAATTCAACAGTGAACAAGAGATTATAAGCATTGTTACTGTTTCGACAACACCTGCTACGACAACCACGGTGGAAGCTGTGACAACCGCAGAGATTATAGAAACCTTACCTACGACAGTCTCTACACTCGGTGAAATGACCGAATATACAGGGCAAACATGGTGGACAGAACCCGGTAATACAATTGATAATGATTCAATTGATAATGACAATATTTTCATTGACGAATAAGAGTAAGACCTAAATTAACTCGAGTTTATAAAAAACTCGCAAGGAGTATTTTGTATGCAAAATATGAAAATCCCTATAATCGCGGCATCTGTCGCCGTCGTCGCGGTTATTGCAACCATAATAATTCTCACCTCCGGCACAACAGCGGGGCTTTACGGCACATCTGTTTCGGGTTCGGTGAGTATCATGGACGAAGACGGGAATTCCCCGGCATCGGCTGACCTGTTGTTATCTGTCGGAGATACTATCACTGTCGGAGACAACTCATCCTTTACGATAACATATAAGGGCAAAGAGAACTCTGAGGATAACTATATCGTTATCGGAAGCAACTCCCGTGTGATAGTCAGCTCAAAATTCGGCGGCTCAAATGACGGCGAACTGCTTTTGGTTTACGGTTCGATGTTTTGCAATCTGTCCGGCGAAAGCAAAGGCGGCATTAATGTCCGCACGGCAAACTGCGAACTGAACGTCAATAACAGTGTTTCAACGGTTCAGTATTATACAAACGAAAACAAGAATTATACCAATGTTTTTGACTATTACGGCAGAGTTAACCCTAAGAGCCAATTGCCGTTTAATTTAATCTTACAGCTTTTGGATTCGGCGGGTAATGATGTAAATCAGCCTGAACCGCTGATGCCCAGACGCACCGCTTGTGTTGTAACGAGTGAACTCGGTCCGGCTTTTGAATATCTTAATACGGAATTCTTATTGTCGGCGGTGAGCGGCGAGGATTTACGCGAACTTATTACGTGCGCACAGCTGCTTGAGGATGAATTTACATATCCGATAGCTGACCTGCGGACGGCATATGAAGCGGCTTCCTACGGTCTTACCACTACAGAACAGCCTACAACCCCGACAGTCAGTGAGCCTGTTGTTACGGCAACCCCGATAAGTACCGATGTGACAACTATTCCGCCCGAAGTGACGGCAGCACCTCCGAATACAAGTTTCACGACACCGCCTGTCACAGCCGCCCCCCCGCGCACCACAACAACTACGACAACCACAGCCGCAACAACGACAGCGAACCCCCACGCGGGCGAAACTCTGACGGTTTTACTTGTTATGGGCGAGGAAGAAAGCATTTATGAAGTGCCCTACGGCGGCTCACTTGAAAAACCTGCCGACCCAGAAATTGAAGGGTTTATATTCAAAGGATGGCAAGGTTCGTTTACGAATATTACTTCCGACTGCACAATTACGGCAATCCTTGAGCCTATCGACCCGACAGTTACTCTGCCCGGCGGCGGTGACGACACCATAAAACATAATGTTACCGTTGTAGTACTCGACCAATCGCGTACGATTACCGTTAATGACGGCGAATCGGCGAAACTTCAAACTTCACTTGAAATCCCGGGTTATATCTTTGAGGGCTGGGATAAAGACTTTACAAATATTACCGATGACATTACGATTACTGCAATTCTTGTGCCTATGCAGTCGGTAACTCATACCGTAACATTCGTTATCGACGGTATGCAGTACCCATTTGATGTAGCCCACGGAGGAACAGCCTTGCCGCCGTTTTATCCCGTACAGGACAGCGTAGGCAATCCCTTCACCGGCTGGGATAAACCCCTTGAAAATATAACTGCCGATACGGTTATTACTGCTATCTTTACAGCACCGCAGATACATGAAGTTACCTTCATCATAGACGGCACTGCCGTTTATGTTGACGTAAAGCACGGAGAAACGGTTATACCGCCCTTCACACCCACGCCGAACCGTTTAGGTCAAGCGTTTTCCGGCTGGGATAAACCGCTTACGAATATTACCGAAGATACGGTTGTGACAGCGATTTACCAATAAACATAGAGGTTAGAAGTTAGATGTTAAAGGTTAGAGCAACTAACTGCCTCTAATAAGGTATAGCACGAAATTCTCATAATCTTACCTCTAACCTCTTACCTCTAACCTCTATTTTAGTGCCGTAATATCCTCTATCGACAGCGACGGTTGTGTGGCTTTGTTTATGGCGTAGGCTAACAGCCTTGCTGAGCGTTCTACTATCTTATCTACGTCACGCGGGGTTACCATCATATTCGGCAAATGATTATCAGGTGTGCGCCCTGTTATGTTTTCGGCTATTGTGTGCATATCAATTACAGTCGGTACGCCGAAAGCGTAAACAGGTACGCCCAGTGTTACAGCTGACAACTCTTTGCGGCGGTTCTGAACGCCTGAGCCGGGTGAAATCCCTGTATCTGTGAGCTGAATGGTGCTCCCTAAACGCGATATATCGGCGCAAGCTAACGCGTCAACCACAAAAACACATCCCGGATTTATCATTGACACAATTGCCTGAACCGATTCAGCCGCCTCAATGCCTGTTTGCCCCAAAACACCCGGGGTTACGGCTGAAATACTGTTTAGTGTGTGAATACGTAAACTTGGGGGCAATTTTTCATTGTGGAGATGACGTGTTACCAAAATTTGTGACGCAACACGCGGACCTAACGAATCAGGCGTAATATCCGAATTCCCCAGACCGACTATAAGTACGCTTTTATCCCTGCAAAGGGTCAATTTTTCTATCTCTTCGGCAATATCTGACACTTGCTCATTAAACACATCCGATTCAGCCGAAAGTCTGTGTGTCTCTATCGTTACGTAACGTCCCTGAGGTTTTCCGATTTTTGAAGCGGCTTGTCTGTCTTTGATGGTTATTTCTGTTACTTTTGTTGCCTTTTTCTCGCGGACATTGCGGTTTACGCCGCTTGGAAGCGGGTGTGCATCTTCATCTATGAGTTCAACGGCAATATCGGTGCGATACAAACGAGACATATTTACTCCTAATAATCATGAATAAATTTTCAAACAAGCGGCTTGTCTGAAAGATTTTATATGCTTACAACTCAGCTCATACGAAAAGGTAGTAAACGTATCATATGCGTTTTTACGCGAAAAATTCTATCAATAAACGTTACGGTGTTAATTTGAAATTCAAACAATTTTTAGAAGCCGGAAAGGTAATTTCAGTTTTCGGCGTAAACGGCGAAGTGGTAATTTCACCCATGTGTGATTCGCCTGAAACCCTTGTGAACCTTAAAACCCTTTATCTTAATAAAGGCGAAACTCCTGTAAGCGTAATCGGCGGTTTTGTCAGAAAAACAAATGCCGTACTCAAAATAGCGGGCATTAATACTGTTGAAATTGCACATACTTATATCGGGAAAATTTTCTATCTTGACCGAAATGACATAAAATTACCCGTAGGAACATATTTTCACGCCGATTTATTAGGCATAGAAGTATGCGACATTGATTCAGCAGAGGTTTACGGCGAAATCACAGAAATTACATCCAACGGTGCTCACGATATTTATCATGTAAAATCAAAAAAAGGCAAAATAAGCCTTATTCCCGCTGTCGCTGAATTTGTTAAATTTACGGATATTGAGGCACGGAAAATTTTGATAAAAACTGTGGAAGGTCTTATTGAAGCCGATGAGGATTGACATTGCGACACTGTTTCCCGAGATGGTTGAAACTGTCTTAGACACAAGTATTATAGGGCGCGCAAGAAAAACAGAAGCGTTTGAAGTGCATACACATCAAATCCGTGACTTTGCGTTTAATAAGCACAGGCGCGTTGATGATTCGCCCTACGGCGGCGGCAGAGGTATGGTTATGCAGTGCGAACCTATCTTTTGCTGTTATGAGCACGTCAAGGCGCAAATAGGTACTGCCCCCTATGTAATCTATATGTCACCTAAAGGCAAGGTCTTCACTCAGCAGAAAGCACAAACCCTTTCGCAGATTCCGAATATCTTCATTCTTTGCGGGCATTATGAGGGTGTAGATGAACGAGTACTTGAAGAAATTGTAAATGAAGAAATTTCTATCGGCGATTATGTCTTAACAGGCGGCGAACTCCCTGCCTGTGTTGTTACCGATACGATTTTGCGTATGGTTCAGGGTGTATTGCCCGAGGATGTGTGTTTTGAAGAGGAAAGCTGCTACAGCGGCTTGCTTGAATATCCTCATTACTCTAAGCCCGAGGTCTGGCATGACAAGAAAGTCCCCGATGTTTTGATGTCAGGTCATCACGCAAATATTAAGAAATGGCGAACAGAAATGTCAATAGAAATTACAAAATCGCGCCGCCCCGATTTATTTTTGGCATTTCAAACAAAAAAATAAGCTTCTCTTTTCATAATTTGCATGAAAACAGAGAAAATTATTATGATTTCGTTAATTGATGCATTTTTTCATTGACTAAATAAAAAATAAAGGGTATAATGTTACAAGTACACAAAACAGAGACCGACGTTGCGTATCGTTTATTAACAACATAACTTAAGATTTTTTCAATTGAATATAACTGCCGTTTTTTAACATCCAAATATGAAGACGGTTACAAAGGAGATATTATTATGTACTCTAAAGAAGCTCATGTAAAAAATCAGGTGGGTTTACACGCACGTCCTGCTACCTATTTTATCCAGAAAGCGAACGAATTCAAGTCCTCTATCTGGGTAGAAAAAGACGAAAGAAGAGCGAACGCAAAAAGTCTTTTAGGCGTTCTGTCACTCGGTATTGTAGGCGACACTGCTATTAAAGTTATCGCAGACGGTCCTGACGAGACTGCCGCTGTTGACGGACTTTATGCATTAGTCGAGAATGGATTTGACGAGAATACGGCTTCTTAAGGCGTAATACCTTCTTATTAGCTTTGCAGTATCTATGAGATTTATGGGGTAACTGTCTCTATATTTCTTTACTTCTGCTGACTACATCAAAATCAGTAACAAAAATCCCCGATTCAAAAATCGGGGATTTTGTATTGTTATATAGCCCGCCATGCGGCTACAAGATTCAAATCCCCCGTCACAGGCACATCAAAATTATACCACAACCCCGATTCATATTCAAACCACCCCTCAAATGTATATCCTTCTTTTACAGGGTCGGCGGGGCGTGCCACATATTGTCCGTAAGGGATGTTTTGAGTTTGTGCCGAAGGCTCACCGCCGTCACAATCAAATGTTACCGTAAACGTCCCGAACGGGTCAGGCGGAACAGGCGGTACAGGAGGAACAGGAGGCAAAGGCGGTACGGGAACTGCTTCCCAGTGCGCGTATAGCACCATATCAGACGTCGGTGCACACCTGAAATCCCACTTCACAGCCCCACAGCCCTGCTCTTCCGTATACCAGCCTATAAAACGAAGCGGCGGGTAAATCAGCGTGTTTACAGGCGGCACAGGCTCCGCTATCCTACAGCCGCACCACACATATTGATACGGTACAGGACTTCCGCCTCGGCTGTCAAATATAATCAAATATTGCATTATCATTTTATCTCCCCTTTATATGCTTTTTTGTCGAAAATTGTCTGTGCGTCTCATCTGCCTTTTTTACATTCTATGATTTCTTTTTGTAAGTGTTACCGTGTTATAAAATGAAATGATGTGCGGGCGGGCGTTGTAGCGTTGCTACGTGGCGCATCCGCCCCTACAAATTGTATTTAATTTTTTGGTCTGTAGGGGCGACCGCCCTCGGTCGCCCGCTTTTCGGAGAAAATTCAATCAATTCATTAAATGCATATTAGTATTAACTTCACAATTACTCAGCTTAAATTGTGAATTTTATGTAAAATCATAAAAATCGCTTGACAAAACTTTTCTTTTATGATAAAATAGTAATGTTCTCAAAAAAAGAACAAAAAAATGCGCCGATAGCTCAGCGGATAGAGTAACCGGCTACGAACCGGTTGGTCGGGGGTTCAAATCCCTTTCGGCGTGCTAACATAGAGGTTAGAGGTTAGAGGTTAGAGGTTAGAATAGAGGTTAGAAGTTAGAGCTACTGAATACCTATAATCGAGCTAATAGCGAAAATCTCATTATCACCGTAAAGGTGGTAATGAGATTTTTGTTTTATCTTTGTTTAAGAGAAATGCAGCGTTGCTGCGCCGCTCTAACCTCTCACATCTAACTTCTAACCTCTATGTTTACACCTCAAATTGTGTGATTATGTGTTCGAGTGATTGGGCTTCTGTGTTCATTTCTTCTGAGGCGGCGGCTGTTTCTTCTGTCAGTGCTGAGTTTCGCTGAACAACACCCGATACTTGTGTTATACCTGTGTTTATCTGTTCAATTGCGTATTGTTGTTCTTCGGCTGAGGCTGAAATTTGCGCTACTATAAGCGATGAACGCTCAATGCCCGAAACTATCTCATTCAGCGAAATTGCCGTATCTTTCGCTATCTGTGAGCCGACTTCCGCTTTCTTCATTGAGTTTTCTATCATTGTGCCTGTTTCTTTAGCGGCGGCGGCTGATTTTGAGGCTAAGTTTCGCACTTCGTCTGCTACCACTGCAAACCCTTTGCCCGCTTCACCCGCACGTGCGGCTTCTACAGCGGCATTGAGTGCCAAAATATTCGTCTGGAACGCTATATCGTCAATAACCTTAATAACCCTGCTGATATCATGGCTTGCATTGTTGATTTCTTCAACCGCCTGTGTCATTTCATGCATTTGGGCATTGCCCTTTTCGGCATTGGCTTTGATGTCAAGCGCAAGCCCTGCCGCGTCTTTCGCCATAACGGCGTTGGACTTCGTTTTATCGGAGATATCCGCTACAGAAGCCGACAACTGCTCAACCGTAGCCGCTTGTTCTGTAGAACCCTCTGCCATTGTCTGTGAAGCTTCTGCAAGCTGATGTGAACTGCTGCTGACTTCTTTCGCCGCTTGAGATACCTCTTCAATCAATGTCCGCAGTTCGAGCACCATTGCATTTACAGCATTGCCCAGTGTATCATCTTTTGAGAGTATTTGGCTTTGAACAGTCAAATTCTTCTGTGAAACTTGCTCAAGTGTTTTCGTGTTACCGATTACATTATCAATAAATTTAGTGAAATTATCTATACTTTGAGCAACTTCATCAACGCCCTGTCCGTATTCCTTGACTTTTCTGACAGTTTCATCAGAGAAATTCAGGTTGCCCGTACCGCCTGCCTGAATAGTTACCGCATTCATAGCCTTAAGCGGATCGGTAATCATTTTTGATATGTAGGCGGCAAGCCCCATGCTTATACCGACTGCCGCTACTACGATTAAAACCTGTACAAGCATTAAAGTATTGGCTGTAGCTGTCGATTCGTCTTTTGTATCTGTCGCTATATCGAAATTATAATCGGCGGCGGCATTTATAGCGTTACGCGCTGTGTCAGCTTCATCAAAAAACTCGTCAATTAAAGCGAGAGCCGCTAATTCCCCGCCGGCGGCGGCCGTGCTTTCAAGCGCCCCTAATTCTTTATAAAAACTTTCGTACGTATCTTTAAATGTGAGATAATCGTCTTCTGAACTCATATCCGTTATAGTAGTGTCATAAATGGTTATTGCTTCACGTATGGCGGCGTCACATTCCTCGACTTCGGAAAGGTATGTATTGCGGGCAGTTTCATTGCTTGCGTTTCGCGCAACCATCAGCATATTTACACGCATAAGCTGGAAGTTGCCGCGCATATCAGCTATCGCATTTATAGCTGTCACAGGCTCATTATACATATGCTCAATGTCAGATTTTAGGGAACTTGATGATACAACGCCGAATGCGCCTACTAAAAGTGCACAAAATGAAACGATTAAGAACGCTGTGATTAACCTCGGACCGATTTTTAAGTTTTTCATAATAATTTTTTTTACCCCTTCGTAATAAAAAATCCTGAATTGAAATGCTGAGATAGTGCCGAGAATAAGTGGTAACACCTCCTTTGTAAATAAAAATTAAACGATTATGCTTTTTAAATGTAAAAAGTGCGAAATTTGCCTGTTATTTTCTTAATATTTGATTCATTTCTATATATAAATTTTAATATTTTTTAAGAATTTTGTCAATAGGTATTTGCAAAATAAGTGTACATTAAATAAAAATTAACGACTGATTAATAATATTAAGAATTTATATTCATTAATGTTGTGAATTATGTCAAGCTTACCATTTTATCGGATAAAAAAGTTTCGATATATAATATTATATATCGAAACATATACATTTATTTAACAAAATCTTTAAACATTAGGCTCGGCTGAATACCTGTGTTATTTTGGTATTTTCCGCCGCGATAGAGGTCATATTCGCCCTCTATGGTGTGGTAATAGATTTGACATATATCCACATTCGGGTAAATTTTTATCGGCTGAATACAAAACATCTCAAGTGTCCAGTAACCCGCGAACCCCACATCACCGAAACCCGCCGTCACGTGGATAAACAGTCCCAGTCTGCCCGTAGAGCTTCGCCCCTCGAGCATAGGCACATACTTATCCGTAGACGTGAATTCGTTTGTGCGCCCCAAATAGAGCCTATTAGGCTTTAAGAGAAGCCCCTCTTCGGGGATTATGAGACGGCTTGTGAAATTTTCGCTTTTCATATCGAGGGTATTGACATTATATGTAAGCAATTCATTCGCAAGCGTAAGATTTACGCTGTTCGGGTTGATTTTTCGCTCATCAAAGGGCTTTATTACAATACCGCCCGAATTTATGTTTTTTAGGATTTCTTTACCTGATAAAATCATAATATAGAGGTTAGAGGTTAGATGTGAGAGGTTAGATTTTGTAGGGGGCGATGGCAATCGCCCCGCAAACTGACGATTTGGGCAGTAACGGGCGATGGCAATCGCCCCGCAAACTGACGATTGGGGCAGTAACGGGCGGATTACCATCCGCCCCTACAGAAGAAAAAACGCAATGACAAAATTGACAATATTTGATAACGTCAAGAAACGCACCATGTTTTTAAGTTTTTATTTTTGATTTTATGTTGACTATGTTGACTTTTCACGAAATAGTCAACATAGTCAACATGAATTTAAGTTTTAGTTTTGCATTATCAATAATTCTCTGCCGTAATTTTAAAATAAGCCTTAGGGTGAGCACAAACAGGGCATATTTCGGGAGCGGCTTTGCCTATGTGGATATGTCCGCAGTTAGCACATTCCCACATCATATCGCCGTCTTTAGAGAATACCAAACCGCCCTCTACATTCGCTAAGAGCTTTCTGTAGCGTTCTTCATGGCGTTTTTCGATTTCGGCAACCTTTTTAAAGAGGAAAGCTATCTTTGTAAAGCCCTCTTCTTCGGCAGTCTCAGCGAAACCTTTATACATATCAGTCCACTCGAAGTTCTCACCTGCGGCGGCATCGGCTAAATTCGCGGCTGTATCGGGCACACTGTCATTGTGGAGGCATTTAAACCACATTTTAGCGTGTTCTTTTTCGTTGTTTGCTGTTTCGATAAAGAGGTCTGCGATTTGTTCGTAGCCGTCTTTACGGGCTTTTGAAGCATAGTAGGTATATTTGTTGCGCGCCTGTGATTCACCTGCAAATGCGGCTAACAAATTTTTCTCGGTTTTAGAGCCTTTGAGTTCCATTTAGGTTTTTTTCCTTTCGTATTTTAATTTAGGGTAATATTTTTCATTATATTAATTGTATCATATTTAAATTAATATGTCAAGTGATAAAAATAAAAAACTTAAAAACAGAGTGATAATAGTGATGTTACTAAATATTGCCACTACAAAATCAAAAATAAAAACTTAAAAACATGGTGCGTTTCTTGATGTTTCTAAATATTGTCAACATAAAATCAAAAATAAAAACTTAAAAACATGGTGCATTTCTTGAATTTTATCAAGAACTTCAAGAAATGCACCCTAAAATCAAAAATAAAATCTTAAAACATAGTGACTTTATTGACGTTATCAAATATTGTCAATTTTGTCATTACATTTTTTGTTCTGTAGGGGCGGATGGCAATCCGCCCGTTACTGCCCAAATCGTCAGTTTGCGGGGCGATTGCCATCGCCCCCTACAAAATCTAACCTCTAACATCTAACCTCTAACATCTATGTTATATTCGCAACGTGCTCATCAATCGCGCCTATCAGTCGGATTTTTGCGTCTGTTACCGAGATATCGGGGAGCTGTGCCGCCGCCATGGTGTGGTGACCGCCGCCGCCTAACTTCTCCATGATAATCTGAACATTCATTGCCCCCATTGAGCGCGCCGAAATACTCACGCCCATAGGGGTTTTGAAGATTACAAAGCTTGCGTCGGCTTCTTCTGCTCCGAGAAGTTCATCAGCCGCTTGCGCCGAGAATACACGCGAATCGGGAGTGCCCGAATCGTCCGAGGCTATGGCGCAATGTTTGTAAATTTCAGCAGAAGATATAAGTTTTGAGCGTTTGCGAATACTGTCGAGGGAATCGGCAAAGAGCTTCTTCACGGCGATTGTATCAGCTCCCTGACGGCGCAGAAACGCCGCCGCCTCAAACGTACGCGAACCTGTCTTCATAATGAACGTCTTCGTATCAAGCATAATCCCCGCTAAAAGCGCGTCTGCATAATAACTTGACATACGCTTTATGTCATTAAAGTACTGAATAATCTCCGTGACAATTTCAGAAGCACTTGAAGCATACGGTTCAGTATGGAAAAGCAAAGCATTATCCACATAATGGGTGGTCTGCCTGTGGTGGTCAATTACAATAACATTTTTTGACTTTTCGTAAAGGGTGTAACTCTCAAGGAGTTCCTTATTATTCGTATCAACAATAATGAGCAAACCGCTGTCAGACATAGCTTCTACGGCTTCTTCGGGTGAAATAAAGAGTTCCTCGCCGTCAGGGAGATTATCCATCAGGCGGTATACAATTTGCTTGGCTAAAATATGCTCTAAGTCAGCGCAAATCTTAATCGGCGTTTCGGGGTAAGTGAGCTTCAAAGCCCCCGCAAGCCCTGCCGCCGCGCCTATACAATCCATATCGCCGAATTTATGCCCCATTATGAAGATTTCGCTTGAACCGGCTGCTATGTTTTGGAGAGAACCTGCTACCATACGGATTTTGACTTTGGTGTTCTTTTCAGAACCGCTTGAAACGCCGCCGAAGAATTCATAGTCAGAGCCGTTTTTGATTACAGCTTGGTCGCCGCCGCGCCCCTGTGCCATTTCGAGGGCTTCGCGGGCGTTGTTTTCAGCGGTAATAAGACGTGCGGAGACTTCTTCGGCATTGCCTTTGCCCACGCCGATTGAGACGGTAACATAAGATTTTTCGCCGAGAGGGATAGCGCGGATTTCGTCTAAGATACTGAATTTGTCTTCAATAATGCGCTTTATGCCCGCTTCTGAAATTACGGTGAAATATTTGTCAGAGGCGGTTTTTCGCATTACAGCACCGAACTTTTCGGCATATTCCTCAATAATTTTATCAAGCTGAATCATTATGTGAGTGCGTTCGGATTCTTTTTCATGCCCGTAAATTTCTTCGGAATTATCTACCGTAATAACCAAAATGTCGGGCATTTCGCTTTCGAGTTCGAGCCTTAGGGCGTTTTCATGCGAAATATCGGAGAAACTGAGCATAGTGAGCTTGTCTAAGGCTTTGCCGCTTGTGTCGGTTTTTTCGGTAGTAACAGCGGAGAGGCGGAAATTCCCCGAGAAGTATTCAGTCATCTTGCCGGGGTTATCGCGGGTTTTTTGAAGGTCAACCTGAACGATATCCGAAATAGGCAAGCCGAATGATTCGTTAGTGTAAATTTCTTCGCGAAAAGCCGCATTATACCAGAGAATAAGCCCCTCACCGCCGATAATAACAGCAGGAGTAGGGAAGCGAAAGAGGGAATCGCGCTCAATCATACCCCAACGGGCATCTGAATCAGACAGGAAATTCTTAAAATCCCGCGTGGTAATCATAAAGAGAATCAGGAATACCACAGCGACAAGCGAAGTAGAACCGAGCAAAATCCAAAACAGGAGTTCATCGGCTCTGCGTACAAGCCCCGCCGAAATCATTGAGATTATCACAAGCAACAGGGCAATTATTCCGAATATTAATCTGCGTTTCTTTTTCAATGATAAATTTTACCTATTTTCTGCATTATGTTCTGTAGCAACATAGATGTTAGAAGTTAGAGGTTAGAAGTTAGATATAGCAATCGCGAGATGTAAGCTTTTATCTGAGTGTTCATAATCTTACCTCTAACATCTCACCTCTAACCTCTATTTTAGATTTCCATTATGATTGGCAAAATCATCGGTCTGCGTTTTGTTTTCGCGAAGATGTAGTCGCCGAGGTCGTCTTTCATTTGTGATTTAATGGTATTCCAGTCGCCTACACCTGCATCAAGACAGCGGTTCACGGTATCGGAGAGGATACGGCGGGCGGAGTTCATGAGTTCTTCCGATTCGCGGACATACACAAACCCTCTTGAGACAATATCGGGTCCCGATAGGATAGTCATATCCGAGGATTCAATGGTGGTTACGGCAACGATAAGTCCGTCCTGTGACAAATGACGGCGGTCGCGCAGAACGATTGAGCCTACGTCCCCTACACCTAAGCCGTCAACGAAAACACGTCCTGACTGGACTTGACTGTTGATTTTCATATCAACGCCGTCAGTTTCGATTACATTACCGTTTGAACCGATAAGGACGTTGTTCGGGTTGATACCGATTTCATACGCTAACTTTGCATGGGATTTAAGATGTCTGTATTCACCGTGAACAGGGATAAAAAAGCGCGGTTTGGTGAGTGACATAATGAGTTTGAGGTCTTCCGCACAGGCGTGACCCGATACGTGAACATCATACATTGCCGAATATACAACCTCAGCACCTTGGCGCATAAGCTCATTGATGACTTTGCTTACGCATTTTTCATTGCCGGGGATAGGCGTGGCACTGATAATAATCATATCGGATGAATTTATAGACACGGTACGGTGTTCATTCATCGCCATACGGGTCAGAGCCGACATAGGCTCACCCTGACTGCCTGTAGTAATAAGCACAATCTTATCGGCAGGGAAACGGTTCATTTCGTCAATGTCGATAATAAGCCCGTCGGGGATTTTAAGATACCCGAGACCGCCCGCGATATCTATTACATTGAGCATTGAACGCCCGAAGACAGCTACCTTGCGCCCTGTTTTAGCGGCACAGTCTATAATCTGCTGAACGCGGTGAATGTTGGTAGAGAAAGTCGCTACGATAATGCGCTTATGCTCACCGAGTTCAAATAATTTGTCGAAAGAATAACCGACAGAGCGTTCCGAGCGGGTATGTCCCGGGCGTTCTGCATTTGTCGAGTCGCTCATTAAAGCTAAGACACCTTTTGTGCCCAGTTCAGCAAAGCGCGCCAAGTCAATTACACCGCCCTCAATGGGGGTATAATCCACCTTAAAGTCGCCTGTATGAACAATTACACCGCAGGGGGTAGTTATAGCTAAAGCTACGGCATCGGGGATAGAGTGATTCACTCTGATAAATTCAACCGACATACAGCCGAGTTTCACCGTATCTCCGGGGCGAACGGTAACAAGGTCAGCGGATTTCGCAAGCCCGTGTTCTTCGAGTTTGCCTGTGATAAGACCAATCGTCAGGCGCGTTGCATAAACAGGTACGCTGATTTTCTTGAGTAAATACGACAAAGAGCCGATATGGTCTTCATGCCCGTGAGTAATCACAATTCCGCGTATCTTGTCTTGATTCTCTTCGATAAACGTAAAATCGGGTATGACAATATCAATCCCCGGCATATCGCCGTCCGGGAACGCCATACCGCAGTCAACGATAACCATATCGTCACCGCTCTCAAACACAGTGAGGTTCTTGCCGATTTCATTAAGTCCGCCCAGCGGGATAATTTTAAGCGGCGGGAGTTTTTTAGCCCTGTGGTTAGATGAAAACCCGACAAAACCTGTGTTTGAAGCTATGACCGAGGCACTATTTGACTTGTCGGAACGGCTTTTTGCGGCGATTTTTTTTGCTCCGCTTCTGTGCTCCTTTTGCTCCTTGTGTTCCTTAAGCTCACTTATTGCCGGTACGGCTTCAATAACGGACTTTTTAGCGCGTGATTTGCTTTCCGCTGTTTTGAGGGGTGTGCCTTTTCTGTTTCTTTTTCTTGCGGAGGGAAGACCTGTAAGGTCCAGTATTCCATCCAAGATTGACTTCCCGTCAGAGGATTCGTTCATAAATTATCATTTGCAAGCCGAAAACTCCCGAAAAAACGAGAGAGTTCAGCAAAGCTGTTTCCGTACAGCGGCGAATTGCCGCAACACAGCTTCTGCTGCTCCTTTCAAGGTTAAAAAATATGTATTTTATTTAAACTTTAAAAATCTATCTGTAAATTGGGTTGGTCACAGATAATATTACATTGATTTTTTCCGTACAAAACCATTCACTATATAGTATACACCTAAATTTCAAAAAAGTCAACTGTTTATAAAAATTTAACAATATAGAGGTTAGAAGTTAGATGTGAGAAGTTAGAGCAACTAACTGCCTCTAATAAGGTATAGCACGAAATTCTCATAATCTTACCTCTAACCTCTAACATCTAACCTCTATGTTATTAAAGAAATTTTTACCGTGTACGATATATAAATTAAGGAATAAACAACGAAAAGACGGCAAGTTGCTCTGTAATCTGTAACCTGTTTTGGGAGGATGCCATATGACTATATCCGGAATGAGTTCGCTTAGATATTATAATATGCATACGGCAAAAGCCAATAAGAGTATGGAGCGGCTTTCGAGCGGTTCGCGTATCAACAGTGCCGCCGATGATGCGGCAGGGCTTGCCGTGTCCGAAAAAATGCGGTCAAAGATTGCCGGAATGGAACAATCCCTCAACAATATAAATGACGGAATTTCAATGATAGAGACCTATGACGGTGCTTTGAGCTCAACGCATACTATTTTATCGCGTATGAAAACCCTCGCTTCTCAATCGGCGAACGGTACATATACAGACGTGGAACGTGCGGCGATTCAGCTTGAGTATGACGAACTCCGAAAGGAGCTGACGGATATTGCCGCAGGCGACTTTAACGGACAGGTTTTACTGAATGAGAGAGAAAATCCCGAGAATTACGCCTACGCGTTTAGCGGGGTATTGGGGGGCAAGGCGTTTAAGATTTTCGCCGAAAACCATAACCTTGAATTTACCTTCTCAGGCGGTTCAGGCAAAGATATGCTTATCGTCACCAATACGCTCACAGGGAAATCTTCATCATTCTCCGACATGATTACACAGGGCGGGTATAATGCATGGCTCTCGACATCACAGATGATAGAAGATTTCGGGAAGATAAATTTTTACATCAAAGACGGCGCATTTAACAGCGGGTTTGATTCGTTCATAGTGCGCGCTTCCGACTTTATGAAATCCTCTGACATTATGGGCAAAGACGAAGCTATAGCGGGCTTAAGCGAAATCCGCGAACTGCTCATTCAGGCGGGCGCACACTCAAAAGACGGCAAACGCTTTGATTTTAACTACAGCAGGGTATTCAACGCCATGTCTAAAGCCGAAGGGCGCGAAATCACTGTTGAAGACTCAATCGGAAGCCTTGCCGCTGATTTTGATGCAAGTGCCGCCGGGTTGGGGCTTGACGATATCGACTTAACCAGTGCAGAGAGTGCGAACGCCGCATTAGATAAAATAGATAATGCCGTAAACAAAGTTTCGCTCATTCGGGGCACTCTCGGTTCGGTTCAAAACCGCCTTGAGCATAAATATAACAATTTAAGCGTAAATATAGAAAACCTGACAAACGCCGAAAGCCGAATCCGCGATACGGATTACGCCAAAGAGATAATGACATTCACCCGCGAAGCTACGCTTCAAGAGGTTTCATCAACAATGATGGGGCAGGTAATGGAAATTCAAAAGGGAATACTTGATTTATTAGCATAACAGAGGACAGAGGCGAGAGGACAGAGGACAGAGCTTGATTTACCTGCATAATTTACCTCCGAAAAAACCGCCGTATGTTTTGAACTACGGCGGCTTTTTTTAAAAGTTACGATTAGACAGGTAAAGCAGAGGTAAAGTCATTCAAGCCCGAAAAAATCACATAAGCTACCTCGCGCTGGAAGGCTTCGTCAGTGAGTTTTGCCGCTTCTTCGGGGTTTGAGAGGAAACCGCATTCAATCATCAGAGTGGGGTTTTTACAGTTATAACACAAGAAGAGTTCATCGCCGCATAGTTTAATTTCGCGGTCGTTTTCGGGTTGTATGGTTGAGCGGAATTTATTCTGCATAATTTGCGCCAAGACTTCGTTGCTGTCGTTTGTTTCGGAATAAAACATCTGTGCACCGCTGTATTTCGGGTCGGTGAAGATATTCTGATGAACGGAAACGCAAATCGCATTATCGTAAGTATTAAAAATCTCAAGTCTATTATCCATGTCGGAGATTTTCTGGTTGCGTATGCCTGTAACACCTTTGTCGTAGATGGATTTATCCGTTTCGCGTGTCAAGACTGATTCATAACCGTAGAGCCGCGCTAAATCATCCAAAACATGAACGATATTAAGATTGATTTCCTTCTCAACATCACCGTCAGGCGTTGAACAGCCGCCGTCAAGCCCGCCGTGTCCCGCGTCAAATACCAAAACAGGCGTGGTATTAATACTCTCACCGGCGGTTTGAAGTACGGGCGACATCGTTCTGACTGCTACAAAGACAACTATTGCACAAATCACAAGTGCGGCGGCTATAAAAAGTGTATTCCATCTGCGTAAGCGTTTTATCATAAGAAGACCTCAAAACATAAATATACTTTACGCAATTTTATGTTTTAGGGGACAAGTATATTACTTTTTATAAAAATTATTCGTTGTCTGCCTTCTTATAAATCAACCCCGAAATATTTACGTCCCGTCTGACACATTCGTATGTTATAATTACGGCGGCGGGGATTGTTAAAATGAGCAGTAATATTCCGAGTAACCCGATTACGCCCAAAGAAGCCGCCGTCCGTGATTCGGTAAAAAGCGACACGAAGGGTGAAATCCACGGGTCAAGCAGAATGAAAATCGGGAATGTTTCGCCCAAAACCCCGACTTTCCCGAGTATGAGCACAACAAGCATTACAATCGGTAAAACGGCAATCGCTCCCGCCATTTTGTAACCCATTTTCGTGTCAAGGGGTTTAGTGCCGCTTCTGTGAAGCCCCAAGTCGTTTTTACAGGCATTATAAGCCCAGTTAAACATCAGCCCGAGGGTAATGCCCATGACACAGAGCGCGCAAATTATACGCAGGACAATCCAACCGGCAAGTGCCATAAGCGAAAGATACACAAAAAGTGACATTATCTGTGACATTAGATAATATCCGTAGCCTTTAACTACCCTTAACGCAAAATGTTCGGGTTTGCTTGTTTTAGTCATTTAAATCCCTGTAATCTCTCTTAAAGCATTCGTGATTTTAGCGGCTGATTCAGCGGAAACAGCGGCGGCGAAGATGGTATCATCACCGGCAATTGTGCCTATAATTTCACTTAAATTGAGTTTTTCTATAGACACGCAAACAGCACCTGCTGTTCCTGTTTCGCATTTTATTACTACGATATTGCCCGCCGCATTAATGGATTTTATACCGTGTGAAAAACTCGGGCGCAGGGTTGTGACAACAGGTTTACAGGCGTATACATAGCCGTTTTTTGTGCGGCGTTTTTTTATGCCCATTTCGGCTAAATCGCGTGATAAATTCGGCTGATTGGTTTTAAATCCGCGTTCGCGCAGAGCTGAAATAATCTCTGCTTGAGTAGTGATTGTTCCGGTTTTTATGATTTCGGAGATTTGATCATGCCTTACACTTTTCATTTTATCGACCTCATTAATTTTTCATTCACCGCATTAAAGAATGTATTGCCCTTTATATCTATTAAACGCAGTGTTTCTTTGGATTTTTTAATTTTAAGATAATCTTTTGCGTAAAACGGCTTTTGTTCTCTGCCGTCAGTGCTGACAAAGATTTGTGTATTATCATTTGAGCCGCGGGGACAGGTTACTGTAATCTCCCTGTCGTCTGAAAAAATCATGGTGCGCGAAAAAAGTGAATGGGGACAAAGCGGCGTAACCTGAATACTCTTACAGCCGGGTTCGACAATAGGTCCGCCGCAAGCCAAAGCATATGCAGTAGAACCTGTCGGGGTAGCTATTACAATTCCGTCAGCGCGTACAGAACTTACCTTGCCGCTGTCGATACTTACTTCAAAATCTGCTATTTTTGAATAAATCGTCGAAATTGTAATTTCATTTAAAGCGGCTGATGAAAAAATTAAGTCCCTGTCACGGAAAATCTCTGCTTTGAGCATCATGCGATTTTCTATCGTAAAATCCCCCGTGAAGAGTTTTTCCAACAGGTGAAGCTCCGTTCTTTCGGCACTCGCCATAAATCCCAGCCGTCCTGTATTTATGCCGAGCAGAGGTGTACCATCGGCGGAAGCCTTGCGGCAACTTTTGAGGATTGTACCGTCCCCGCCTACAGCGATTATGAAATCCGCTTTGAGTGAATTCGTATCGGTAAAGGTTACACCGGGCAAGTTGATTTTGCCGGAAATTCCGAGCGGACAAAACACCTCCGCGCCGCGCTTTATCAGCATTTCAGCGGTATTCACCAAAGTTTCGGCGGCTTCGGGCTTTTTCATATTCGGGAAAATTATAATCTTCATTTTTTCATATTGCCTGACATTAATATTATCCGAAAGAAACATATGTTGAGTATTCAATATTACCGTCTGTCCCGTGGGGGAAAGATTCTGCCGTGTTTATTACACGAAATCCGTTTGAGAGCATTGATTCGGTAACGCCTTTTACGGCAGTTTCACGGAGTTTCGTGTTTTTGACAATACCGCCTTTGCCTATGTTTTTTCGTGTAAGTTCAAATTGCGGCTTAATGAGGAAAACGCCTTCGCCTTTTTTGATGAAATTTTTAATTGCGGGCAGTAAAAGTTTCAGCGAAATAAACGAAACATCACAGGTCAAAAAATCGACATCGTCAAAAGTCACGGGGTCAGCCTTGCGAATATCCATGTTTTCGTAAACTGTAACACGGCGGTCGGCGCGAATGGTTTCGTCAAGCTGATTGCTCCCGACATCAACGCAGATTACGGATTTTGCACCGTTTTGCAGCAGGCAATCCGTAAAACCGCCCGTTGATGAACCGATATCAAGGCACTTCTTATCTTTGATATCAATACCGAATTTTTCTAAAGCGTAACTCAGTTTCTCGCCGCCTCGGCTTACAAACCGTAAAGCTTCGATAATCGTAATTTCAGCGTTTTCAGATACATCAAATGCAGGTTTGCTTATAATAATGCCGCCGACTTTTACCTTTCCGCTTTTTATAAGTGTCTGAGCGCGTTCGCGGCTTTTTTCATAACCCTTTTCGGTTAAAAATACATCAAGGCGCATGAGATTCGTCCCGCAAAATTTCTTTGATACTGTCAGAGTCAAGTTTAAAACGCTTCATTTGCGATAAAACCGTACCTTGCGCCACGAAACCGCTTACGGCGTAAATTTTTAGCTCGCCGTCAAAACGTCTCCCCGCAAGTTCAGCCGCAATACATTCACCGATTCCGCCGTTATGCATACCCTCTTCAAAGATGAAGATTTTTTTATAATTCAGTATCTCTTCGGGGAGCTTTATCGGGAAGATTTTATTGAGTTTTAGGGTGTCAAAGTTTGGGAGTGCTTTTTTTACAGACAAAATTTCGTAAAATTGCCGTCCGTAGCCTATCACAAGTGTTTCATTATCGGATTTATTTAAAACATAATCGGGTAATTCGGTAATGTCTTCCGTTTCCACATAACATTCACGCGTTTGTGAGCCTCGCGGATAACGTACCGCGATTACACCCTGATATTCGGAATTTACAGCTGATTTAATGCAAAAACGAAGCTCTGAGTAATTTGACGGTGAATATATTTCAACATACGGTATAGTACGGAGCATTGGAACATCAAAGAGACCTTGGTGTGTTTCGCCGTCGTCGCCGACAAATCCCGCACGGTCGATAGCAAGGATTACTTTTCGGCGGTCGATAGACAAATCCTGAATAATCTGGTCGTAAGCCCGCTGAATAAAACTTGAATAGATAGCACAGACGGGGATTTTCCCGCCGGCGGCTAAGCCACCGCAGAATGTTACGGCGTGTTCTTCGGCAATACCTACATCAAAGAAGCGGTCGGGGAAAACGTCGGAGAATTGTTTTAAGCCTGTAGCGTGTTTCATCGCCGCCGTTACGGCGCATATACGGCTGTCCGCGTGTGCTGAGTTCATCAGCGTTTCGCCGAACACCGCCGAAAATGAATCCTCCGACACACACGGCGGTTTCAGTCCTGAAAAGCCTTTGGGCACAGCGTGAAATGCACCCGGATTTTTTTCAGCCGCTTTATAGCCCTTGCCCTTTACGGTATTTACATGAACGAGCACAGGGCGGTTCATTTTTTTCGCGGCGGTTAAAGCCTTTTCTAAGTCTTTGATGTTGTGACCGTCTACAGGACCTATGTATGAAAAACCGAAATTTTCAAACATAGTTGAGCGGTAAAGCACCATCTTTAAAACGTCTTTTGTGCCTGTCATGAGGTTGTGGAGCGGTCTTCCGACAACGGGGATTTTGTGTAAAATACGCTCAACGTTTCTTTTAAGTGAAATATACTTATCGCTTATACGAATATCCGACAGGTATTTTGCCATAGCACCTGTGTTTTTTGAAATGGACATATCGTTTTGATTGAGGATTACGATAAAATTCGTGTTTGATTTACCGGCGTTATTTAAGCCTTCATAACATTCGCCGCCTGTGAAAGCTCCGTCGCCGATTACGGCTATTGAATGGTGTGTATCGCCGTCAAGTTTCATCGCTTCGGCAAGCCCCAAAGCCGCTGAAATACTCATACTGCTGTGACCGCCGATAAACGCGTCATATTCGCTTTCAGAGGGGCGCGGAAAGCCCGAAACGCCGTTTTCCTGCCGCAAATCTTTTAAGCTCCTGCCTGTCAGGATTTTATAGGCGTATGACTGATGACCGACATCCCAGATGAGTTTATCGTCGGGGAAATCGAATATCTTACACAGTACGGCAGTGAGTTCAACCGTTCCGAGGTTTGATGCCATATGACCGCCGTTTTTTTTGGTGGAAGCAATTATTTCACGGCGGATTTTTTTACAAAGCTTACGGAGTTCGCTGTCCGTCAGGTTTTTTAAATTCATAATTTTTCGTATAACATAGATATCAGTAGTAGAAGTTTATCAAGTTGATCTTTAGTTAAAAACTTAATCATATTTATATTTTCAATCTTTTTATGATAATACCGCCACCGGAATCGCAAGCCCGATAGCAACGCCGAGAACCGCGCCGCAGAAGACTTCGAGAGGGGTATGCCCTAAAAATTCTTTGAGCTTTTTATCTTTGCGGTTGTCATATTTTTCTGCCTTTATGCCAAAGAGGTTATTAAGTTTATTTATTTCACGGGCATGAAGCCCTGAGGCACGTCTCACACTCATTGCATCATACATAACGATTAGAGCCAAAACAGACATTACGGCGAATTCGGGCGACGAAATCGGCACAAGTTTTGCCATTGCCGCCACTGCCGCACAAACCATAGCCGAATGAGAACTCGGCATACCGCCCGCTCCGAAAAGCCTTTCAAAACGGAAATTCCGCGTAAAAATCAAGAATAAGATGGTTTTAAGTATTTGAGCTACACCCCAGCCGACTAAAGCCGAAACAAATACACTGTTATAAAAATTCAAAATAAACTTCCGCCTTAATATTTTCTCTTTGATAATTCTTCTGTCAGTGCAATGAGTTTTTTATTGTTATCAAATTTTTTCAGAATGTCAAAGGCTTCATCATATAACCCCTTTACGCGGACTTTTGAAGCTTCCATACCGCTAAGCGTAACATATGTAGTCTTCCCCGATTTTTCATCGGAGCCTATCGGTTTCCCGAGGAGTTCGGGGTCTGCCGTGATATCCAAAATATCGTCTTCAATCTGAAAAGCCAAGCCGATTTTTTTGCCGAAAGCTTCAGCAAGTGATTCTTGTTCAGGCGTTCCGCCGCCTGAAATTATGCCGCTTTGCGCCGCCGCTGATATTAAAGCCGCGGTTTTGAGTTCATACATCAGCTCAATTTCCGTGAGCGTCGGCGTTTTTGTTTCATACAGCAGGTCTAACGTCTGACCGCCTATCATACCGTCAATCCCCGAAGCTTTTGAAAACAACCGAATCAGCCGTAATTTCTCATTATCCGACAACTGTTCATCATCGGTTATAACTTCCGTTGACAAAAGCGACATCGCATCACCGGCAAGTAAAGCATTTGCCTCACCGAAAGCTATGTGACAAGAGGGTTTTCCGCGCCGTAAGTTGTCGTCATCCATACAAGGCAAATCGTCGTGAATCAGCGAAAACGCATGGATAAGCTCAACACAAAATGCCGCCGGCAAAGCCCTTTCGGGGTCGCCGCTCACAGCTTCACAAAACCCCAGCGACAGCATTGCCCTCAACCGCTTCCCGCCCGCCATCAGCGAGTATTTCATTGCCTGTGCTACGATAACTCTATCGCCCTTTACATCGGCAGAAGCCGTAATCACCGCCTCAAGGCGATTGTTAAATTCAGTTACTGTCATAGCTACCTAAGCTCTCAACTTCTTTTTTCAAATTTTCAATGGTCTCTTTTGACTGTGAAATCAGTGTTAACGCTTCTTTATATTTTGTTACGGAATCCGATAATGTAATATCGGGGTTTCCCATTTCAGAAATGATGCTGTCAAGTTTTGACAGGGTTTCTTCAAAATTCAGTTTCTTCTCTGACATATTTTACCTTACTTCAATCTATTACGGCGGATTTTTCACCGTCAAAAAATCGTATGTTTACCCTGTCGCCGGACTGTGTATCATTCACGGCGGCAACGGTTTTCCCGTTCTTTGTCACGAGCGTGTATCCGCGAGACAATACTTTGAGAGGATTAACATTTTCAGCGGTTAAAATCAGTTTGGCGAGTTCGTTTTCTTTGCGCGTAAAAATCTCATTTATAACGGATTTCAAACCGTTTCGCCTTTGTGTCAGCCGTTCGGAGAAATTCTCTATCCGCCCGCGAGGGGAAAGCAAACGCAGTTTCTCGGTTTTTCGGGTAAGATTTTCGGCGTAAATTTTATACGTATTATTAAACCTATTCAAAGCGGCTGATTTGTAACCGTCTAACATTTCATAAAGCTGAGTCAATTCTAAAACAGCTTGTTCAGCGGCGGCAGAGGGCGTGGGTGCGCGTAAGTCAGCCGCTAAATCACACAATGCGTTATCGGTTTCGTGTCCTACCGCCGAAATAATCGGTGTAACGGCGTTATAAAACGCTCTTACCGTGATTTCAGATGAAAACGCAAAGAGGTCTTCAAAACTCCCGCCGCCTCTGCCGCAGATTATGAGGTCAACCCCGGCTTCGTCGGCTTTTTTTATACCCGCCGCAATGTCAATGTCAGCATCAATCCCCTGAACCTTAACAGGGAAAAGCAGAATCTTCACGTATGGCGCACGTCTTTTTAAAACATTTCTGATATCCTGAATTACAGCCCCGTCAGCCGATGTTACAACACCGATGGTCTCAGGGAAAGGCGGTAAATCCTTTTTGTGTGAAGCATCAAAAATCCCTGCCGCAAAGAGTTTTTCTTTTAGCTGATTGTAAGCGGCAAAGAGTTTCCCCGCGCCCTCATTCACAATATCTGTCGTATAAATTTGATATAAACCGTCGCGTTCAAATACGCGTATGTCTCCTGTCAAAATGACACTCATACCGTTTTCGGGGATAAATCCCAGCCGCATGGCGTTGCTTTTGAACATAACGGCTTTTATTGCGCATGATTCATCTTTCAGTGAAAAATAATAATGTCCGCTTTGTCTGTGGTTAACGAAATTAGTGATTTCGCCTCTCACTAATACATTTTTCAGTTTACTGTCATCGCTTATCTGCATTGAAATATAACGATTTATCTGTGAAACGCTTAAAACAGTATTCGTCATTTTATACTATTCTCTACTTTTTAAAAAACCATAAAGGGCAACGCCGGCGGCATTGTCAGATGAAAATTCAGGCGGTGAAAAAATTACGTTTTCACTGCCGAAACGTTCGGTCAGAATTTCTTTAATATACTTATTGGACATTACGCCGCCGCAAAACAGAATCGGTAAATCTCTGCTTGTTTTCGCGAGCGTGAATTCCGTCATATCACCGACTGCTTGTGCAATAAAACTCAAGCAATATTTCGCGATATCGGGCGGCGGAATACCCATTTCAAACTGTTTTTCGCATTGGTTTTGAAGTCCCGAAAAATGAGCATTTCCGTCTGTTGACTTAATTTTTATACGAAACGTTTTGTCGGATTTCAAGGCAAGTGCTTCAAGGGCTTTTCCGCAGGGGAAACTCAGTCCGAGCATTACCCCCGCACGGTCAACAGCTTGTCCCGCTTTTAAATCAGCCGAACACGAAAAAATTTCACAGCGAATGAAATCCCTTTCACAAGGCTCAACATAAAGGCAATCGGTAGTCCCGCCGCTGACGTGGAACGCGATAAACGGTTTGCGGAGCAGTGAAAGATGCTCTTTCCCCGCGCCGAGGAGTGCGGCTAAAATATGCCCGATTTGATGGGAAGTTTCATAAAACGGTATCCCCGCCGCCGCCGCTGTAATACGCGCCGCCGCCCCTCCTACCGTAAAGCACGGCATATATGAGTCGGAGGCTTTGCGCGGGCGGGTTGAAGCCGATACGGCTTTTATATTATAACTTTTACCGAGAAGTTCTTCGGTTATTTCCGGCAGTTGCTGCGTGTGAAAAAACACCGCATCAGACTGCCGCATACCTAATTCCCCGCTCTTTACGGGCAATAGTTTCTTAACCTGTTTTACGCTGAAATCAACGCTATCAAAAATCGCCGCCGACGTGGTGTAATTACTGGTGTCAAATCCGAGATAAATCACGCTTGCGCCTCTGTTGTTTCGGGCGTTTCGCTTTTTCTGTTTCGTACAAAATTCCCGAGTACGCCGTTTATAAATTTTATATCCGCTTCGAGTGTAAAATCCGTCGCAAGCCTTACGGCTTCGGATATAGCGATATTCTCGTGAGTTTTCGGGTCATATAAAATTTCATAAAAGGCTTGCCGCAATATCGCTGTAGAAATCTTTGGTACGCGCTCTAAGACACGCTTTTCGGAGAATTCCGCGATGAGTTTGTCTAATTCATCCGCCTTTTCGCAAATAGCCAAAAAACGTTTCCGCGCCTTTTTATCAACGTCAAAGTTATCGACACTTTCGGCGGTTTCGAGTATCTCTTCCGGTGAGCAGTCTGAAAACAGGCTCTCGAAAATCAAATAGAATACGGCTTCGCGGCGGTTTCGGAATTCAATTGACTGTGGTGACAACGCCATTTTGCGGGTTCTCCTTTTTTTCGGGTGTGAGCCCTGCGATAATAATATTTACCTTTGATACGGTAATCCCCGTCATAGAACGCACGTCGCTTATAATACGCCGCTGGATTTTTTCGGCGGCGGCGGCGGCTTTTATGTCTTCGGGCAGGGTTATACTTATCGAGATTTCGGCACTGTCGCCCTTAAAGTCAACATCCGCTACGTGGTCAATCCTTTGTCCGAACAGGTCTTTGAATTTCACTTTCGGCTTAACGGAGATATCCCCGCCGCAGTCTTTGAGCGCGAAATAACAAATTTTCTCAAGCGCATCCTTTGAAATCTTCAAACGCTTTTCGGTTGTGTTTATGTTTGTTTGGGTATCCATAATTAAGTAATTCCTTATATTAATTTACATTTTATTAAAATGAGCATAAATAGTTTTGTTATCGCACATTTAAAAATAGGTGTTCGATATATTATACACTATTTTTTGAAAAAGCACAACCACTTTTTGAAAATTTCTCATACAATTTTTAAAAAAAGTTCTCAATCTCGGTGTTTTATCATAAACTGTAATGAAAATTCAGCGCAAGGAGTGTAAATTAATGGAAAACAGTACAGCGAAAATGTTCAATAATATAATTTTAGAGGAACGCAAAAGGATGTCCGTATCGGGTGTAACCGATGTTGACCGCTTTGACGAGGATATTATCCACATATACACAACCCTCGGTGAACTGACCGTAAAGGGGCATGACCTTCACGTAAACGATATGTCGGTTACTACCGGCGAGATGAATATTGAGGGCAGTATCGACAGCATAATCTACGGTGATATGCTCACCGGCAAACTCTCATTCTGGCAGAAAATATTTAAATAATTCGAGTTAATTTTGAACCTGAATACATTTTTTTCGGTAACAGAACAGCTTAAACTGTTCCTCACTGCTGTAATAATGGGCGTAGCACTGGGTGTAGTCTTTGACGTATTCCGAATAATCCGGATTACGTTTAAGACAGCTAACAGGCTTTTTCTTGTCGCATTATGTGATATAATTTATGTATTGATTTACGGCATATGTTTATTTTTATATTCAGCCGTTTTAGCGCGGGGACAAATACGCCTTTTTATCACAATAGGCTGTCTGACGGGCAGTCTGCTTGAATTTCTGACTGTCGGCAATGCCGTAACCTCTCTGTTACGTTTTATCGTGAACGCGGTAAGGCGGTTTTTCGGCAGGGTATTTTCGAGACTTTTTAAACATAATAAACAAAATTACAGTGATAACTCCGTTGAAAGTGCTGAAAATATAGAAATTACATAAAAACGCTTGCGTTATTCTCCAAAAAATAGTATAATGTATTCGTATCACTATACATTTGTGAACATATTATTACTTACGCGAAACACGAAAATTTTGAACGGGGGAGAAACTTTGGCTAAACATAAAATTAAAACGCCTAAAACAAAGCTCGGTTTCCCGCTCAAAATGTTGATATTTATAGCGGGACTGACTTTGGTACTCTTTTGTCTCTGGAAATTCATCTCCGCTCAAGCCGACCTTGAAGAACGTCAGCAGCAGCTTTTGCTCTTACAGGAAAAAGCCCGGCTTTTAGCCGAAGAGAATGCCGAATACGAAAGTATTCTGTCAGAAACGGACGAGCGAACATATATCGAACGAATTGCCGTAGAAGTCTTAGGGTATGCCTACCCAAACGAGCGCAGGTTCTACGATTCAAAAGGATAAAATAGAGGTTAGAGGTTAGAAGTGAGATGTTAGATTATGATAATCACATAATCGCCTGATATTAGGTAAAAACGTATTGTGTAGGGGCGGTCTTTGACCGCCCGTACATTCTAAAATGCATAATTTTAGAACATAAAAGAATTTTTTATGATTTGTTGTTTTACAGTCAAAGCTTCACGATTGATAGTATGCGGGCGGTCAAAGACCGCCCCTACTTAAAATAAAGCGAATTAGATTGGGAATTTTAAAAAATATGAACAGTAAAAAATACGGGAAGCGTTATTTTCTCCCGCCGGTTGAGTGTTTTGACTGGGTAAAAAAAGATACGGCAGACCATGCGCCTGTCTGGTGTTCTGTCGATTTGCGCGACGGCAATCAGGCACTCGCTGTGCCTATGTCTTCCGACGAAAAACTCCTGATGTGGGAAACACTTATAAAAATCGGTTTCAAAGAGATTGAAATAGGTTTTCCGGCGGCTTCTGAAACAGAATACGCTTTCTGCCGCCGCCTTATTGAACAAAACCTCATTCCCGACGATGTTACCATTCAGGTTTTGACACAGGCGCGTGAACATATCATTCTTAAAACGTTTGAAGCCCTCAAAGGCTGTAAAAATGCAATTGTTCACCTCTATAATTCAACCTCCGTAGCACAGCGCGAACAGGTTTTTTCAAAATCCCGCGAGGAAATTACTCTAATCGCCACAGAGGGCGCGAAACTCATTAAAACCGAGACAGATAAATTCCGCGTACAAAACCCCGGCTGTAATATCCGCTTTGAATATTCCCCTGAAAGCTTTACAGGCACAGAACCCGAATTCTCTTTAGCTGTATGTAATGCCGTTATAAATCAGTGGGAAAGTGAACTTGATAATAGAATTATAATAAATCTGCCCGTGACCGTAGAAGAGAGTATGCCTCACGTCTACGCTTCACAGGTTGAATATATGTGCAAGCACCTCAACCACCGCGAAAAGCTTGTTATTTCGCTTCACCCTCATAACGACCGCGGTACGGCTGTTTCCGACTGCGAACTCGGACTTATCGCAGGGGGAGACCGAATCGAGGGTACGCTTTTCGGCAACGGTGAGCGCACGGGGAACGCCGATATAGTTACAATCGCTATGAATATGTTTACCCAAGGCATTGACCCGGGGCTTGATTTCTCCGACTTGCCCGAAATAACCGAAATCTACGGCAGAGTGACGGGTATGACCGTCTTTGAACGCCAGCCTTACAGCGGTGCGCTTGTATTTGCGGCGTTTTCGGGTTCACATCAGGATGCCATCGCCAAGGGTATGAAATACCGCGAAACACACCCCGACCGCATTTGGAACGTCCCCTATTTATGTATTGACCCCAAAGATATCGGCAGAAACTATGACGGCGATATTATACGTATAAACAGTCAGTCGGGCAAAGGCGGCGTAGGCTTTATTTTAGAGCACAACTTCGGTTTCATCTTGCCGAAACCTATGCGCGAAGCTGTCGGATATGCGATAAAGGATATATCGGATAAGGCTCATCGTGAATTGTCTCCCGATGCCGTTTTGGAGGCATTTAAAGAAAATTTTGTTAACCGCTCCGACTATTTTGACGTTTTTGAAGCACACTATACCCAAACCGACGGCAAACGCGCAGCAGTAACAATCAGGATGCACGACGGCACATTTATTTACCGCAATGCAGACGGTAACGGACGTTTAGATGCCGTTTCACAGGCTGTAAAAGATGCCCTCGGTATTAATTTTAACCTTCTGTCATATTCAGAACACGCCTTGACACAAGGTTCATCATCAAAAGCGGCGGCGTATGTCGGAATAGAAGTAGACGGGAAAACCTACTGGGGCGCGGGTGTTCACGAGGATATTATTGATGCCTCTGTCAGTGCCTTAGTTTCGGCGGTAAATAATGCACATTCTGCTCAAATGTCATGAATATCGAAATTATAAAAGCAAAGCAGACAGACATAGATTTCTTAACCGAAATCGAAAAGCACTGTTTTAGTGACCCTTGGAACAGAGATACATTGATATACTCAATTGACAATGACATTGTTTTTATTCTGAAAGCTGATGAAAAACCTTTGGGATATATCATTTGCCAATCGGTTCTTGATGAAATGACGGTATTGCGAATCGGGGTTTTGCCCGAATTTCGCCGCTCCGGGTATGCCGAAAAATTACTGCGGTTTATTACAGAAAAAAGCGATATCGCTGTTTGTTTCCTTGAAGTAAGAAAAAAAAATACCGCCGCACGAAAACTCTACGAAAAAGTCGGTTTTAAAAGTATCGGCGAGCGGAAGAATTATTATAAAGAGCCGGCAGACGATGCAGTAATAATGATTAAGTCATCAAACAGAGACTTGTCTTAAAGACTTCAACTGCTGACGTCTTAGTCATATGAAAAATAATGAATTTTAAAAAAAGTGATTAACAATGATTGAAGCCGCTGAAAGTATAATAAAAAGCCTTGAAATTGAGGGCGTTGACGTTGTTTTCGGGTATCCCGGGGCAATGATAATGCCCCTTTATGAAAAGCTTTGTGAATCAAAAATCCGCCATGTGCTTATGCGGAGCGAAACCGCCGCCGGTCATGCGGCAAGCGGTTATGCGCGCATGAAGGGCACAGCGGGTGTATGTTTTGCCACAAGCGGACCGGGGGCTGTAAACCTTATTCAGCCGCTTGCTACGGCGTATGCCGACAGCATACCCATAATAGCATTCACAGGGCAAGTCGCCGTGCGCGATATCGGAACGGATGCATTTCAGGAAGCTGATATTACGGGGGCGGCAGAGCCGTTTGTAAAATACTCATATTTAGTAAAAGATGCTAAAGATTTGCCTCATATAATAAAAGAGGCGTTTTATATTGCGAAATCGGGGCGCAACGGTCCTGTTTTGATTGATTTGCCGGTGGATGTTCAGCGGGAATTGATTGAATTCAATTACCCCGAGAGTATCGCCGTCCGCACTTATAAACCGACTGTCAAAGCCAATATGATGCAGATTAAGCGTATAGCGGCAGCCCTTGAGGCGGCGCAAAAACCGCTTATTATAGCAGGCGGCGGTATTTTCGGCGGCGGTGCGGTAAATGAATTCCGTCAGTTTATCAAAAAAGCGGGATTCCCTGTCGTTACAACAATGATGGGGCTCGGTCTGCTCCCCGAACACGACCCGAAATCCCTCGGCATGATAGGGCTTTACGGGAAAAAGTCAGCTAATCTTGCCGTGAAAAATGCGGATTTACTCTGTCTTATCGGCGCAAGAGTGGGCGACAGAGCGGTTCGGGCAGAGGATTTTCAGAGCCATGATAAAACGATAATTCATATTGATGTTGACCCTGCCGAAATCGGCAAGAATATCAAAACAGATATCCCGCTTGTGGGCGAATGTAAATATATTTTAAATGAATTAACTGAAATTATCACAAAGAAATGTGATTTCATACCGCCGAAAACCTTACCCCAACCGAAAGAAGATTTCACAGATTTTGCAGTTTTTTTAAACCCCAAACGCTTAATTAATGCCATTTCAGAAGTTTGCGGCGAAAACACTGTTGTTGCCGCCGATGCAGGGCAGAATCAAATCTGGGCAGCACGGAATTTCACAGTAAAAAACGGCAGATTTATCGTCAGCGGCGGTATGGGCACTATGGGATATTCAATCCCCGCCGCAATCGGAGTGTCCATAGCCGAACCTCTAAGGGAAATTTTTGTTTTCTGCGGCGACGGGTCATTTCAGATGATGATGGGTGAACTTGCGGTAATAAGAAACGAAAAATTGCCGCTGAAAATCATTCTGATGAATAACAGCCGCCTCGGCATGGTTTATGAGGCACAAAAAGAAATAAACGGCAGTTTCACCGATTTAAGCGGCGGGAATCCTGATTTCATAAAAATCGCAGAAGCTTACGGCATTGACTCAATGAGAATTTCGGATAATGACGACATCAAAAGGGCGGTAGAATTTCTAAGCAGCGGCGGTGCGAAACTGCTCGAATGTATCATTTCGGAGGAGGAAACGACAAAGTGAAACAGATTATCTCCGTTTTAACCGAAAACCGCGCCGGCGTTTTGTCGCGCATAGCCGGAATGTTCTCGCGGCGCGGCTATAATATAGACAGTTTAGCTGTGGGCGAAACCGAAGACAGCAGTATTTCGCGCTTTACTATAGTGACAGATGCCGACGAGGAGATGCTCGAACAAATCTTAAAACAGCTCAATAAAATGATTGATACGATAAAAGTCCGCTCACTTACGAATGAACCGGCTACAATCAGAGAACTGCTTTTGATAAAGGTTTCGGCGGACGACTCAAACCGCGGTGTAATAATGGATTTAGCGGCGACTGCCGGTGCGGTGGTTGTGGATGTTTCGCCCCAGACTTTAACATTACAGCTATGTTCAACACCCGAAAAGACGGAGAATTTACGGCTTTTATGCGTAAAATACGGTATAAAAGAGATTGTGCGCACAGGTATCACGGCAATGCAAAAAGGCAGTGACGTTTTACACAAATAATCATTAACAAAAACAGTACCCTATTCATAGTATTTAGTAAACTACTATGGAAAGGGTGCTTTTATGCCTAAAATATTTTTAAGTCCGTCAACTCAAGAATGGAACCAATACATAACCGGCGGCACAGAAGAACAGTATATGAATCTGCTTGCAGATGAGATGGAGCCACTCCTGCGCGCCTCGGGGATTGATTTTACGCGAAATGACCCGTCGCGCAATGTTACGGGGGCTATTGCCGACTCGAATGCGGGGAATTACGATGTCCATTTGGCTCTGCATACAAATGCGGCGGGCGGGGATTACGCCGGGAAGATTCAGGGCGTGGATATATATTACGCGCCGGGGTCGTCATATAGCCGCAAACTTGCGGACATTGTCGTCGAGGAATTCAAAAAAATCTATCCCGACCCGTCAAAGGTACGTCCTGTCCCCACAACATCACTCGGTGAAGTTACGCGCACTAACGCCGTTAGTATCTTAGGGGAATTAGGTTACCACGACAACCCCGAAGATGCCGAATGGATAAAAACCCATCTCCCCGAAATGGCGGAGGCTATGACTAAAGCATTGACAGTCTATTTCGGTATACCGTACGCCGACGGCGGAAGTACACAAAACGGCGTAGTCTCAACAGACGGCAGTAATCTCAATCTGCGCCGCTACCCGGGTACAGATGCCGAAATAATCGGAGCACTCCCGAACGGGACTTCACTCATAATCCTCGGTAAATCAGGCAACTGGTATATCGTGAAAACAGGCGACAAAACAGGGTATGTTTCGGCGGACTATGTAACACAGATGTCAGATGTCAGATGACAGAAGTCAGAGCGGCTAATAACCACAAATAGGCTATAAACGAAAATCTCATTACCGGCTTAAAGTCGATAATGAGATTTTTGTATGTAACTCATAAAAGGCTATTTGCCGCTCTGTCTTCTGACGTCTGACCTCTGTCTTCTGTTAGAAAAATCAAACGACATAGTAAAGAGTTTATCCGACGTGAACATTTTCACGGCGAAATACATAACCACTGCGAAGAAGATTATCTGATAGATAAGCCCAAACCAGAATAACGCCATTTGCCCGGTCATTAAATTCGGAATCGCCATATATGAGTGTGTGAACGGAATCAGATACATAATTGTTTTAAAAAGCGGCGACATAGCGTTAACGTCTGCGATAAGGCAAGCCGCGAAAGGAACCAAAATCACCATCATCATTGTCATAAGAAGACTTTGAACCGATTTTATGTCGGTCGCAAGCGCACCTAAAATCAGAGAAATACCCAGTCCGATTGCTATAGTAAAGAACAGCTGAACCCCGAATAATATGTAGTCCATAACGCCGAGGCTCAAGCCTAACTGACTCATGGCATCTCCGGCTGTCCCCGTGAGTTCGCCCATAATTCCGCCGGATAAACCGTCCATGTAAAAAAACATACCGACTGTCATTGCCGCCGCATTGGCGAGGGCAGCTATAATCGCCGCCAAGAGTTTTGCAAACAGCAATGTGAGCCGTGAAACAGGTGCAGAAAGCAGTGTCTCAAGTGTTTTGTCAATTTTTTCAGTCGAAATAGCCGTCATAATCATCTGCGACGCCATAAACAGAAGGAAGAATATTACCAAAGGTGCAATAAGCATTTGCATCATGACATTGCCGGTTATTTCCTCTGCGGAGGCGTTGACAATCTTTCCGTCGAATGTGGCGTACTCAACTGCAACTACGTTATTCCACAGCGTGTTTATCTGAGTTTCCGTCAAACCGTAATTTCCTGAAAGTACCATAGTCTGTATAACGTGAGAAATTACACTGATTGAAGCAGAAGACGTGATTGTTGACAGTGACGATGTTAATCCGCCGACTTTTACAGTTGAAATAAAGTCAATTTTGCCCGGTTCGCCGTTTAAGATACTCTCCGCAAACCCCTCGGGGATTACTACAAGATTATCAATCTCCAAACGTTTAAGTTCGGAGGCATAATCGTCGGAAGTTACGTTATATTTTGAAACTTTGAGGTTTTGCTCAACAACAGACATTACCTGATTCATAAATTCGGGGTTTGATGTATCAACAACGGCGATATTCGCCGCTCCCGACTGTTCCTCGGCAGAATCCACCGCGCCGCCGAACATTTGTCCCATAAGGACGAGCAGTACGACACTTGTGAGCATCGACATTATAACTTGAAGCGTGAAGAGTTCACGGAGTTCTTTCTTAAGTAAATTACGAAATTGCATCTTGATATACCACCTTTTTGACTGATTTTTCAAAACAATGTTCATCTAAGGAAAATTTAAGAAATTGCATTGTTTGAAACCGCCTTTTCAAATACTTCCTCTAAATTACGCGCATTATATTCAGCTTTGAGTTCTGTTACAGTGCCGACTCTGCTGATTTTTCCGTCTGTGATGAGCGCTACGCGGTCGGCTAAATACTCAATCTCGAGCATATTGTGCGACGAAAGCAGAAAAGCCATGTTTTCGGAAACAGCAAGTTCTTTTATCATACGTCTGATTTCAAGGGCGTTTATAACGTCCAGTCCGCTTGTAGCTTCATCCATAATCGCCAGTTTAGGTGATGTCATAACCGCTCTCGCAAGTAAGAGTTTGCGAATCATACCGCGTGAATATGAACCGATTTTGTCGCGCAGCTTGTCCCCTAATTTGCATATTTCCTCGCCGCGCTGAACAAAACCCTCAAGCTGTTTCGGGTTTTCGGCAAAAAGCGATGCCATAAACTCAAGGTAGTGTATACCCGTCATACCTTTATAAGCTCCCGCTTCATCAGGCAGATATGTAATAATCTTACGAATCTTTTCCGGCTCTTTCACAAGCGAAAATCCGCCGATTTGCGCTTCACCTGATGTGGGCTGTAAAAGGGTAGCTATCATGCGTATGGTAGTGGTCTTTCCCGCGCCGTTCGGACCTATTATAGCGAAAATTTCGCCCTCATTGACGCTGAACGTAATATCTTCTGCCGCATTAACATCACGTTTAGGGTAGCGTTTTGTCAGTCCCGTACATTCAAGAATGTGTGACATAAAACCTCCGTACATATTTTTTTACTAATATTATATTAACATAAAATAGAATCAAAAGTCAATAATATTTTCAAGTTTAACAGTTTATTAATATTTATAAAAAATGACTTCTTGACATGAACCAAAAAATAAGTTATAATTAAATATATATTTTTTTAATGGTCGTAAAACTATGGTAAAAGAAGCACTTATTTGTCAAAACTGCGGCAGTACGGAAATGACTCGCACAGACGGATTTCTGATTTGCGGGCATTGCAGAGCAAAGTATACTGATGAGCAATACAAAAAACTTGTAATTGACGGCAGTCTCAATGTAATACATAAACACCGAATCGACAACACAGATAAATTTGATACCCACATTCAAAACGCCCGCCGCGCCCTGAAAAATGAGGACTGGAACGGCGTAACGCATTATTGTGTTGCGGTGCGGGATATTAAACCCGATTGTCTTGAGGTCTTGATTTTTGAGCCTTTTGCACGTCTGATGCTGACGCAAAACAGCATGGACTTTGATTTAAGGTACTCGGCGGTTAATGTGTTTTTGAATTCAATCAATGCTATAAGCGAATTATGGAGCGGTTCACCCGAAGACGAAGCGGTTATAACGCTGTTTGCGGATATTCTGGATAAACTTCGCCGCTTTAAATTTATACAATATAAAGGTAACGACAAATACGGGCGGCAGCAAGTATATAAAGGCACATTAAATCAAATTTACGCTGAAATTATTATAGCTTTTATTTGGGAACTACGTCAAATCACGGATAAAGATTACAGTGAAACCCTAATGCGCCTTATTATCCGCGAATGTAATCTGTTATTCGACATAAAAAAGGCGAAATTCAAAACGCGTGTCTTTAATAAGCTCATAATACACGCCCATAACAAGATCCGCGAGAATAATCCTAATTATCTGATTCCGCAAAAAACAAAACGCTATTCCCGCAGACAGGTGTCATTTTTTGTTAAACTTATAGTATTCGGTGTGTTTGCACTGGGGATTTTTGTTTGTTATGCTTTAGAAATTTTTTAATATTGATTAACAAGGTTAAATTATCAAAAAATACTTGCAATTTTAAGAAATTCAGTGTATAATGGTTGTATGTCATATTTACCGACCTTTGAACGCGTGATAATTTTCGCGCTGATAATGTTTATATCGCTGCCGGTGCACGAAGCCGCCCATGCGTATGCGGCATTCCGTCTCGGCGATGATACCGCTAAAAATCAGGGCAGACTCACGCTTAACCCGCTGCGCCACCTTGACCCTCTCGGGTCAGTGCTCATGATATTTGTCGGTTTCGGCTGGGCAAAGCCTGTTCCGATAAACCCGAATAACTTCCGAAACAGGAAAACCGGGTTTGCAGTTTCAGCCCTCGCGGGACCTGTGAGCAACCTCATTTTGGCGTATTTATTCATGGTATTGCTTCGGATTGCAGCACCGAGCGAGTCACTGCCCGATTTAGTGATATGGTTTGTTTATTACGGCGTAATGCTCAATATCGGGCTTGCGGTGTTTAATTTGCTGCCTATACCGCCGCTTGACGGGTCGCGGATATTTTCGCTTGTTTTGCCCGAAAAACAGTATTTTAAGCTGATGAAGTTTGAACGCGTTATCTTCATTGTGTTTTTTATACTGCTTCAAACGCCGCTCTTTGACGGAGTTTTGGCATTTTTACAGCAGCATACCTACAATATTATGCTTAGGCTGACAGATTGGGTTAATTTTCTTTATTTTTAAAATCAGAGGATGCTTTTGGAAGCCGAAAACACATATACAAACACCGATTTGACGTTTAAATTAGATAACTTTGAAGGTCCGCTTGACTTGCTTTTGTTCCTTATAACAAAACACAAGCTAAATATAAACGATATACCGATTGCGGTTCTGCTTGAGCAGTATCTGCTTTACCTCAATACAATTGCTTCAATGAATATGGATATCGCCGCTGAATTTTTAGAGATGGCGGCGCGCCTCCTTTATATCAAAACAATGAGCCTGCTCCCGCGCGAAGAGGAATCAGAACGCCTAAAACGCGAACTCACAGGCAAACTCATTGAGCTTGCGTTAATAAAATCGGCGGCAGAACGTCTCAAACTTTTGTATCTCGGCGGGCGTATTACCGTGAGAAAACCGCTTCAAATTGAGGTAAATAACGATTACGCTTTAGAGCACGATAAAAAAATGCTCACAGAGGCGTTTGAGGGCATAAAAATCATTGCCGTAACTTCTGAAATTTCAAATACATCAGACCCTTTCGACCCTCTGATTCACGCGAAATTCGTACCTGTCGGCAAAAAGATAGTCGATATCTTAAAAACACTTTACAAAAAAGGCAAATGCATCTTAGCGGAATTTTTCGCCGATATGCACGACAAATCGGAACGCGTTGCCGCATTTTTAGCGGTTCTTGAACTGACACGCTCCGGCAGAATTCTTTTGAATGAGGATAATACTATTATTGTATTTAACAGATAAACTATGAATTTAAGCGAAGGAACATCCGCTGTAGAAGCTGTGCTTTTTGCTTCGGGCGACCCTGTTTCGCCTGAAAAGATAGCCGCCGCCTGCGGGTTTGACACAGACTTAACCGAAAAACTCATACGCGAACTGAATGACCGCTACGAAGACACAGGTTCAGCACTCACCGTCTTAAAACTCGGCTCAGAATATCAATTGGCAGTCGGACAAAAATATCACCCATACATTCACAAAGCCTTTGATACAAAACGCAGTCAGCCTCTGTCAGCAGCGGCGCTTGAGGTGCTTACAATCGCCGCCTATAATCAGCCTGTCTCAAAGGGTTTTATCGAAAGCATACGCGGGGTTGACAGTTCATCACTTGTTAATACACTTACGGCAAAAGGTCTGCTTGAAGAATCAGGACGGCTCGATGTCCCCGGTCGTCCCATAGCATATAAAACCACAGCCGTATTCCTAAGAACATTCGGTCTCTCGTCCCTCGCCGACCTGCCGCCTGTGCCTACAGGGAAGGCGGAACAGATGGAAATCGGAGAACTTACGCAGAATACAGAATACAGAGTACAGAGTACAGAGAATGAACCCCTTGATATTAGCTGAAATCGACATTTTCTTATCGCGGACGAGCTAAGAAGCAGCCGTAAGTGAATATATTAAAAGCAAGAGTAAGACCGGACAGTACACGTATTCGCTCCCACAGGGGGTGAGAGGGTTGGGGACGTGTCAAGCACTAACAAGTTAGTGCGGGGGATAGGGAGAGAGGGGGCGGCGTCACGCCTGCCACCTCGAATAGCCGCCCCCTCTCTCCCTGTCCCCTGACAAGTTCATGCAAACGTGACATTCACGACATTCATACGACATCGAAGCCGTGACATTCATCCGACATTCAAACGGACATTCACAGACATTCATACGACATTCATATGCAGCAACGCTGCGAGACATCTCAAACGGACATTGTGATAGTTTGCGGGACGATATGCGGGCGGGCGGGGGCGCCCGCCCCTACAAAAGAAAAGGTTATTATCTTGTTTTATATAATTTTAGGTATTATCCTACTGCTTTTCTTGATAATACTGAAAAGCAGTGTTAAACTTAATTTGCGCTATATTGAAGGGAAATTAGGGTTTGAAGTAAAATTCTGGTTCTTTATTATCTACCCTCGGCGAAAAAGAACTAAAAAGCGCGTTAAATCACCGTCAAAATCAAAATCCAAACGCAAGGCAAAATCAGCAGTTACCGACGAAACCGCACCCGAACCCGACGGGCAGGAGACCGAAACAATAACAACCGACGAAAGTGACCCCGAACAAAAATCCAAACGCAGTCTCAAAGAGATTATTCACATAATCGACACCGGCAGAGAAAAAATGCGGGTGGTTCTCGGCAGTACGCATAAAGGCGTGAGACGGCTGCTTCGCGGTTTGGTTGTCGATAATGTGGTTATTGATATCACAGCAGCAGGCGATGATGCACATCAGGCGGCGATACTCTATGGGTATTGTAACGCCTTGGTCTATAATATCATTGCTTTAGCCCGAACATACGTGTCAATCCTCATTTCAGAGATTTCAATAAACTGTGACTATCTGGGGAAAGACAGCTTATATAACATAAAATTCAGCGTAAAAATCCCCGTTTCGGTTCTTCTCTCAAGCGGAGTTTTAATCGGATGGGGCGTATGGACGAAACGCAAGGATATTTTTGGTAAAAAGGAAATCATTTCGGAGGGAATATGAACGAAACTAAAGTAAAAGATTTAATCGAGACATCACTTGAAAAAATTAAAGGTCTTGCCAATGCCGATACAATAATCGGCGAACCTATTAAAGTCGGTGAAATAACCATCATACCCGTATCAAAAGTTTCATACGGATTCGGCGCGGGCGGGTCTGATTTGCCGACGAAATCGGATAAAACGTATTTCGGCGGCGGTTCGGGTGCGGGAATTACTATTTCACCGCTCGCTTTTATCGTAATTAACAAAGCAGACGTGCGCCTTATGCAGATTACGGAAGCGTCAGGCGCGGCGGGTGCAATTACCGCTATCCCCGAACTTATTATGAAAGTCAAAGATATGTTCAAAAAAGACAAGAAAAAGGGCACAGACGACGAAATCTTTGACGATTCAGACGGCGAGTCAGACCGGTAACACCAAATTTTGCTTTTCATAATTACTTTGAAACTACGTAAATTAATTTAAGATATTTTGATATCATGTGATAGAAAAAACCTTAAAATACCAAAACGGAGTTTTTAAGTTGAATTTGAAAAGAATTATATCAAGTTTCACGGCATTAATAACAGCTTGTGCTTTAACTTTCCCTGTTTATTCCGAAACGGGTGAACCGGAATCAGAAAAGCCAACCGTTTCGGCGCAGTCGGCAATACTTATTGATGCCGAAAACGGAACTGTTTTGTTTGAAAAGGCGGCATACACCGAACGCCCTATGGCGAGTACAACAAAAATAATGACAACCCTCCTGCTGCTTGAAGATGCAGAGCAAAAGGGTGATTTTGACACTGAATTTACAGTTGATTCGGAAGCTATTGCCGTTGAAGGGTCGTCAATGGGACTTGTTGACGGCGATATAGTTACTAAACGCGCTTTGTGTTACGGAATGATGCTCCCGTCGGGGAATGACGCGGCGAATGAAACCGCTTTCATTTTAGGAGGCGGCGTTGACGGCTTTTCTGAAATGATGAACGACAAAGCCTTTAGGCTCGGTATGTTTAAAACCCATTTTGTAACGCCCTCAGGGCTACACGATGATGACCATTATTCGACAGCTTATGATATGGCAGTGCTCACGGCTTACGCTTTGAAAAACCCCGCTTTCGCAGAAATTTGTTCTAGCGAAAGTATAAAAATAAAATACGGCAATCCGCCTTACGACCGCTGGCTCTCAAACACAAATAAACTGCTCACGCTTTATGACGGCTGTATCGGCGTAAAAACAGGCTTCACAGATGAAGCAGGCAGATGCCTTATAACTGCCGCTGAACGTGACGGTGTGAAACTTGTCGCCGTGACACTCAACGCCCCCGACGACTGGAATGACCATACAAAAATGCTTGATTACGGCTTTTCTGCCGAAACCAATACCGAGGTGAAATTTGACTTATTCGGGAAATCGGCAGATGTTGTCGGCGGGACTGACGACAGTGTGCCGATAAAACTTCAGCGCAACCCCGTTGTCTCCGTGAAAATCGGCGAAACCCCGCGTATCGCCTGTAAAATTTATATGGATAAATTCTTATACGCGCCTGTCACACAAGGCAAAGTCATAGGCAGAGCCGAATTCATCAGCAACGGCAATGTGGTAGATGCAGTTGACATTTTAACAGACGGTTATGTTGAACAAGTGACAAAAAAGCAAATTAAGCCCTTGTATTACGTCATTTTGGATTATTTTAAATCGTTGGTATAAATCGCAGTTGCTACGCAACTACAGACTATTAGAAACTTCTACGCGGTGAGGGTCTTTATCATATGACAGACCCTCATCGCGAATTGACAGCGCGGTCGCCGCGCAGGTATAAATATTTTATGGAAAAAATCAGACTTCAAAAGATAATCGCCGCCGAGGGCATATGCTCAAGACGCAAGGCGGAAGAACTCATTAAATCCGGCAAAGTAAAACTCAATGGAAAAACTGCCGAAGTCGGCGACAGCGCAACCGCCCGCGATATAATTACCGTGGACGGTCAGGTTCTGCGACGGCTTAAAAAGAAAAACAAATTATACATAATGATGTACAAGCCCCGCGGCTATGTCACAACTATGTCTGATGAACTGGGCAGAAAAAATGTTACAGACCTGCTCGGTGAAACAACCGAAAGAGTGTATCCTGTAGGGCGTTTGGATAAAGACTCGGAGGGGTTGCTTTTATTTACAAATGACGGTGATTTCGCCAACGGTATTATGCACCCGTCAAAACATATAACAAAAGTATACCGCGTGACTGTGGATTCAGCCGTAACCGAAGAGCAATTAGCTTTACTTACATTACCGATGGAAATAGATGGCAAAATGACACAGCAGTCTTACGTTGAAGTTTTAACAGAACAAAAAGGGCGCACAGTCCTCAAAATCGCCATACACGAAGGCAAAAACCGCCAAATCAGAAAAATGTGCGAAACCGCCGGGCTTCAAGTTGGCAGACTCAAACGTACATCCATAGGCGGCGTAAAACTCGGAATGCTCAAACCCGGTGCTTTTAGAGAACTCACGCCGGAGGAATTGCGGTCATTGAGAAGCTTAATCGGCTAATCATTTATTGATTTTCTGTTAACTTAAAGCAAATTAAATAAATTTCACTTGCAATTATTTATGAAATGTGATATAATAGATTTGGAATTTTTTAAATTTTCACACATACAAAAAGTGTGAAAAAGCGATAATAGATTGCTAAATTGCTAAGAGGAAGAGTATGATAACCCAAACACAGCAAAAAAATTTTGACCTATATCGTGAGACAGTTAAATCACAGACAGAGGGGCGCGCTCGGCTGACTAAACTCTTTGACGACGGACAGTTCAGCGAGTTTGAGACCTTTACATCAAAAAACGTCTTGTCTGCTACAGGGTTTGTACGCGGATTCGGCGTTGCCGCATTTTCACAAGACAGAAGTACTTCTTCACAAATGAACGCCGCCCATGCTGATAAAATCTGCCGTACATTCGACACTGCCGCGAAACTCGGCGTGCCTGTTGTGGGGTTTTATGACTGTGACGGGGCTTTGATTTCAGAGGGCGCGGAGTCGGTTTTAAACTACGGTAAAATTTTAGCTAAGTCCGCATCCTACAGCGGTGTAATCCCCCAAATCGCCGTTGTTGACGGTGTTTGTTCGGGGACTTTGGCTGTCATAGCCGCTTCGGCTGATTTCATTATAGCTACCGCGAAGTCGGAGATTTACACTTCTCCTAAATCCGAAAAAAACTCTCTTACAGAAATTGCCTCTGTAATTGTTTCGGATATTGACGAAGCAATCGAAAAAGTTTCAAAAATCTTAGAAATTCTCCCCGGCAATAACATCAACGCCGTTCCCGAATTTGAATATATAACGTCAGGCACACAACCGGGCGAAACCGCCGAAAAGACGGCATTAGCGTTCTGTGACGGCGATTCAGTAATCGAACTGTTCCCCGACTATGGGAACGCTTCTTATATTGCTTTAGCGCAAATCGGCGGTTCTGCTGTGGGGTATGTCGCTACTGATAAGACGGCGGGCAAGATTGTTACCAAAGACTGTAAAAAGATAGCGCGCTTTGTGAATTTCTGTGATGCGTTCGGTTTACCGATTATTACATTAATAAATTCAGAGGGCTTTTGCCCGAATGTTTCTGTTCGCGCTATGGCGAAACTCACTTCATCTTATTCTCAGGCGACTGCGCCGAAAATCAATATCTTTTCGGGCTTAGCTTACGGGTCGCTTGCCGCCGCTTTCTGCGCTTCAAACGCCGATACGGTTATTGCGTTCCCCGATGCTGTTATAGCACCGATGCTGCCTGATACGGCGGTTGAATTCTTATATCATGAGAAACTCCGCGATATAGCTGACCCGGCGGCAAAGAGAAATGAACTTGCCGATACTTATAAAGACGAAAACGGTGCTTTAGCCGCCGCCGAAAAAGGTTTAGTCAGTGAAATAATCGCCCCCGGTGACTTGCGTTCTGCTTTAATAAATATTTTAGATATTTTGAGAAGCAAACGCGTGTTTGGTTTGCCCGGGAAAAAACATTCGGCTGTGTAACTTACAACTTTAAATAAAAAAGGTGAAATAATGAAAAGATATAATATTACGGTAAACGGCTTAGCCTATGACGTTACCGTTGAAGAAAACAATTCAAATGCTCCTGTTCAGGCGGCAATGCCCGCTCCTGTTTCTGCTCCTGCACCTGCACCGGTTGCTTCTGCACCTGTTTCTGCACCGGTCACACCGGTTGTTTCAGGCGGCACACCGGTAAAAGCTCCTATGCCCGGTACAATTAATGCCGTTAAAACATCTGTCGGTGCAGAAGTAAAATACGGCGATGTACTGCTTATTCTTGAGGCTATGAAGATGGAGACTGATATTGTTGCGCCTGCGGGCGGTAAAATTGCTTCAATCTCGGTTAACAAGGGTGATTCTGTTGTTACCGACCAAATTCTTGTAACGATTGCGTAGGTGAACAGCATGGCTAAAAAAATCGGTATTACCGAAACCGTCCTTCGCGACGCACACCAATCACTGATTGCTACACGTATGCCCATAACCGATATGCTCCCTATTTTGCCTAAAATGGATAAAGTGGGGTATCATTCAATCGAATGTTGGGGCGGCGCGACGTTTGACGCGTGTATACGTTTTTTAAATGAAGACCCGTGGGAACGCCTCCGCACTCTGCGGCGCGAACTGCCGAACAGTAAGCTCCAAATGCTGTTTCGCGGACAAAATATGCTCGGTTATCGTCATTACGCTGATGACGTTTTGGACTATTTTGTACAGAAATCCGTGTCAAACGGCATTGATATCATCAGAATTTTTGACGCGCTCAATGATATCCGCAACTTAAAAGGTGCTATTAAAGCCGCGAAAAAAGAGGGCGCACACGCACAAGTCGCAATCTCTTATACCGTCGGCGATGTGTTTACCGACGAATATTATCAAAATTATGCCAAACAAATAGAATCAGAGGGTGCTGATTCAATCTGTATCAAGGATATGGCGGCTCTCTTAACGCCTTATAAGACCGAAAAATTGGTAAAAGCCCTCAAAAGTGTTACAAAACTCCCCATTCAGCTTCATACCCATTATACTTCGGGGCTGGCTTCAATGTGTTTACTCAAGGGGATTGAAGCGGGCTGTGATATGATTGATACGGCGATGTCGCCGCTTGCACTGGGGACTTCACACGCGCCTACGGAATCTATGGTTGCCGCTCTTGCCGGAACTGAATATGACACGGGGCTTGACCTAATCTTGCTCAACGAGATCCGCGATTATTTCATGACTATTCGTAAAAAATATATCGAAAGCGGTCTGCTTGACCCGTCAATGCTTGCTGTGGATGCTAATGCCTTGATTTATCAAGTGCCGGGCGGTATGCTCAGCAACCTCCTTTCTCAGCTAAAACAAGCCGGCAAATCCGACCAATTCACCGACGTATTAAAAGAAGTCCCGCGTGTGAGAAGCGAGTCGGGAAATCCGCCGCTTGTTACGCCTACATCACAGATAGTCGGCACTCAAGCCGCCCTCAATATCATTAACGGCGAGCGTTATAAGATGGTTTCGGCTGAATTTAAAGACCTCGTAGCCGGGAAATACGGCAAAACCCCGACACCGATTTCGGATGAATTCAAAGCGCAAATCCTCAAAGGCGAAAAGGCGATAACTTGCCGCCCCGCTGATTTACTTGAACCTGAACTTGAAAAACTCAAATTAGAGTGTTCCGAATGGTCACAGCAGGACGAAGACGTATTAACCTACGCCATGTTCCCGAAAGTAGCTCCGAAATTCTTTAAAGACAGAAACGATAAAAAATACGGGATTGATAAACATTCGGATGCGGCGGAAAAAGTGCATACAGTGTAAAATCACTGAAATTAATCGGGTTATAATAAATATAGCCCGATTTTCATTTTACAAAATGTTCACAAATTATTTGTGAAATCTGTCTATATTTTATAATGCCGAACGTATATAATATTAATGGTAAAAAGTATTTTAAATAGGTAAGTGTAAATTTTCTATGATACTTGCGGTCTGTGCGGCGAATGAGAGAATTACTTTCGGAACATTTGACGATGGGAAACTGACACTGAGGTTTGAAATTGCGGCAAGTACGGCACTCTCTGCCGATGAGACCGCGCTCAAAATTTCAGGGCTTTTAAACCTTTACGGACGAAATATCAAAGAGATTGAGGGTATTGCCGTAACAAGCGTTGCGCCGCGCCTTGTGGGGCTTTTAAGAGAAGCGGTATCAAAGCTTTCGGATGCAAAATTCCTGTGTGTAGGACCGGGCGTAAAAAACGGGCTCAACATAAAAATTGACAACCCCGCAGAACTCGGCAGCAACAACGTTTGTGACGCAGTTGCGGCTATAAAAAAGTATTCCGCGCCTTGTATTATTATGAACTTCGGTGCGGCGACAGTTGTTTCGGTGATTGACAAAAACCGTATCTATAAAGGCGGAGCAATTATCCCGGGGCTCGGTATTTCAAAACGTTCCCTTGAGAATATGACTGAACAGCTGCCTGTTGTGCCGATCGAAAAAGATGCTTATTATAATGTCTTATCGGGCAGTACAAAGAGTTGTATGCAATCGGGTATTGTTTATTCGGCGGCGGCGGTGACAGACTCTTTCGCGGAGCGTTACCGCGAGATAGTCGGTGAAAACGCCGAAGTCATAGTCACAGGGCATTATGCCTCCTTCATTACCAAATATTGCAAAACCGATGTAATCACAGACGATAATCTCACCCTTGAAGGGCTTTACCTTATCTTTGAAAAAAATATTGAATTACCGAAAAATAAGTGAACTGCACTTCTTTTTATGAAGGCAGTATCGGGGGTAATTATGCAAAATCAAGTACGTACAGGAGTACAACCTACAAAAAAAATGAGCGAAAGAATACTGAAACTCGTTCAACTTTCATTTTTAACGGCAATATTGATAGTAATGTCGCTGACACCGCTGGGTTACCTGAAAATCGGGATAATAAGTATAACTCTTTTAATGATACCCGTAGTAATCGGAGCTATTGTTTGCGGAGCGGGCGGCGGTGCATTTTTAGGCTTTGTTATGGGTATCACAAGCCTTTTACAGTGTATAACCGGTGCGGATGCACTCGGTGCGCTCTTATGGGCTGAAAACCCGTTGGGCACAATTTTTATGACTGTTCCTACGCGAATTTTAGCGGGACTTTTGCCCGGACTGCTTTTTGCGGCACTTTTTAAGACGAAATTTCCGAAAATGATTCTCTATTCGGGTACAGCACTTATAGGGTCGCTCCTTAATACGATACTGTTCCTCGGCGTATTGCTCCTTATCTTCGGGAACAACGAAACTGTTATCGAAGTCTTCAATTTCAGCGGCGGGAGTATCGTTTTATACATCTTAAAAACCATCGCGGCGACAAACGGTATGATTGAAGCCGTAGCCTGTACGATAGTCGGAGCATCACTTTCGGCAATAATCGACAGGTTCTTAAAAACAAATCGAAAGTAATGTTAAAAAATAGAACGTGTGCCGTTGATTGACGCACACGTTTTTAATTTCACAAAATGTTTACAAAAACTTCATTGACTTTTGATTCACGTAACTGTATTATATATTTAGTACAATAATGCAAACAGAGGTTTACTAATGAAACAGAAAAAATTCAATGTAATTGTTCTTACGCTGATTTTAATAATCGGGATTTTCGGCGGCTGTAACGAACCTGCACCGACGGAAAATAAACCCTCTGAAATATATAAATCCACCGCTATTTCAAGTGCTAATGAAGACTATACATATATTACAGGGGCGGCATTTGAAAATGATATTCTGACACTCTTAACCTCAAATCCGTCACTGGAAGTCCCGGAAACCGCCGAATACAGTATTGTCAAAATGAATACGGACGGTGAAATTCTTGAAAAATTCCCTCTCGGAAATTCCGCGACAGATTCTCCTTATACTATAACTCACTATATCGAATTAAAGGAATCAAACGGAAACTACTACAGCATAAAGTCTGTCGGACAGATTGACGGTGAAAAGGTTACAGGCGGAATTTTTCTCGCTCGCTTTGACGGGAATTTTAACGAAACTGCCGTGCTTGATATTTCTTCTCTGCTTGAGCGTGAGGGGTATGACAAAGCTTCGGCGTGGGTTGACCGGTTTGTCGTTTTTGATGAAATCTTTTGTTTTGCCGTAGGAAACGGTTTTTACGCTTATGATTTAAATCGTGAAACTTTCGTTATGAAACCTGATTTTGGTGTTAATAACGGCGTAATTACGGATATTTTTATTGATTCAAAAGAGCGTATCACGATAATGCGAAGCCGTGATTTAATGGATTTTACGTTAACGTACGCTGACTTGAAAACCGCAAGTTTATCGGAGCCTGAACCGGCACCCGCTGTAGATTTCATAGCCCTAAACACGGACTCGGATTTTGAGTTTTTGTATTCATCATCGTCTGTAATTTCAGGATTTAAAGACGGCGAATCGGTTGAAATCGCCGACTTATCGCAGTCGGGACTGTTCGGGGTTACGGAGCGGTATTGTGTTGCACTTGCGAATAATGAATTTATTATTATCGGCGAGAATTCAAGCGGTTATGGGGGTGTGTATAAAGCTAAGCTCACTGACCCGACGGATATGTCAGAAAAAATCAAAATAACGATTTCGGGGATTAACAATACACTCAGCGAAAGCATTTTAAGATTTAACGAGACAAACCCGCTCTATTTTGTTGAATTTAAGCAGTACGATTTTTCAGAGATAGACACAGCTTTAAGCCTTGATATAATCTCGGGCAAAGCCGGTGATATGCTTCTTATTTCGGGGATGATCGACTTCAATACCTATGCCTCAAAAGGTGTGTTTGAGGATTTATTGCCGTATTTTGAAGCAGACAGCAGTATCAGCATTGATGATTGTGTAGATTCCGTTATCAACGCCGCTAAAATGGGCGATAAACTATTTAGCATAGCCAAATCATTCCAAGTCGGTGCGCTTGCGGGGCGGAAAAGCATTTTAGGTAATGCTTCGGGCAAGACATTTACAGAACTGAATGAAATTGCCCGAAACAGCAACTTAGAACTTTTTGTTAATATCAGACGCGACATCTTTATAGATGAATTTGTCGGATTTTCCCTCGGGAGTTTTGTGGATTATAACACCGGTGTAAGTAATTTCGAGTCGCAGGATTTTATAAATATCCTTGAATATGCAAAAGGCTTGCCGGTTGTGTCGCCCTTTGATGATCCTAATGTTTTAGGGCAGCGGACGGCGGATGCTTATCAGGCGGGGGAGGGGCTTTTATACAATTTTCAGCTTGATAATTTTCGCGCAAAGTTGTCGCTTGAAACTATGTATTTTAAAGAACCGGCGGTATTTATAGGTTACCCGACAAGCAACGGCAGCAGCGGTATTACAGCGTGGCTTTATGATGAAACGGCTATTTTATCAACTTCTGATAAAAAAGAGGGCGCATGGGCATTTACGAAATTCCTGCTAAGCGAGTCAAAAATCCCGCAGGGTACACAAACCTACAACGCGACTTTCTCGGTTTTAAAATCACGGCTTGAGTTTTTAGCCGAAAACAGTTTGAAGAAATTCTATATTGATGAAAACGGCGACCGCGTAGACAATATCCTGACGGTGAACTATCCGAGCACCGATATAGAAACAAAACTCCCCGACCTCACCGAAGCTGATATTCAAGAGGTTATGGAAACTATAGACAAAATCGGCGGAATACACCGCTTAGACCTGAATCTGCGCAAAATAGTCCTTGAAGAAGCCGATGCTTTTTTCGGCGGGAAAAATACCGCAAAAGAGGCAGCTGTACTAATCCAAAACCGCGTAACAACCTATTTAGAGGAAAATAGGTAATGTTAATCAATGTTTTTGCTTGACAATTTAGCAAGTTTACGATATAATAAAAATACGTAAACTTTCAATGTAAGAATCGAGTATTTTTATGCCTCAAATAATCAATGTCAACACCCGGGCGCCCTATAAAATCTACATCACCGATGATGAACTTATTCCTCGGGAGATAGATTTTTCTAAATACACCAAAGCCGCAATTATTTCAGACGATAATGTGTGGGCTTTATACGGCGAAGCTGTTAAAGCTTCACTTAAAAAGCGCGGATTGCTTGTGAACCGCTTTGTTTTTCCGCATGGTGAGGCTTCAAAGAACCTTAATACTGTCAGCCGTATTTATGAATTTTTGGATAAAGGCGGCATTACTCGTTCGGATTTAATTGTCGCTCTCGGCGGCGGTGTTACAGGGGATATAAGCGGCTTCGCGGCTTCAACATACTTGCGCGGGATTGATTTTTTACAAATGCCGACTTCACTCCTTGCTATGGTTGATTCAAGTATCGGCGGCAAAACCGGGGTCGATATCCAAAGCGGAAAAAACCTTGTGGGTGCGTTTAAACAGCCTATAGCCGTAATCATTAACCCGAAAATGCTTGAGACTTTGCCTTACTCGTATTATATAGACGGTTTGGGGGAAATTATCAAATATGCCATGATTCGTTCGGCTTCGCTTTTTGAAAAACTTGAAGCGCATACGCCGTCAACCCTGCGTGAGATTTTGCCTGAAATTATCAGCGAATGTGTAAATATAAAACGCGAAATCGTCGAGAATGACGAATTTGAAAAGGGCGAACGTATGCTCCTTAATTTTGGGCATACTTTAGGGCACGCCATAGAAAAACTTTGTAATTTCACGGGGATTTCTCACGGTGTCGCTGTAGCACTCGGAATGGAACTTATTTCCGTTGCGCCGATGTTTTCGGGCGAAATGGCGGCGGATGATTTTACGCGGTTACATAACCTGCTCGACAAATATGGTTATTTTAATATTCAGACCCCTGAATTTGATGTAACTGAAATTCTCAAAGCCGCACTCAATGACAAAAAACGCCGCGGCAATGATATTTCAATTATAATCTGCGAAAAAATCGGGCATGGTAAAATAAAGAAAATGCCTGTAAGTGAATTTTTGAATTACAGTAACAATAATTTAAATGAATGAATGAATGAATGATCGTTTAGCTTTTTTACGCGAAAAGACATCAAAATTGACAACCGCGCCCGGTGTATACCGTATGCGGGACAAAAATAACAAAATTATCTATATCGGCAAAGCCAAAAATCTGCGCAACCGTGTTACAAGCTATTTTCGGGAGGGAATGGAACATACCCCGAAAGTCGCTAAGATGGTTTCGCTTGTTTTTGATTACGATTTTATTGTCACCGACACCGAGTATGAAGCTCTGGTACTCGAGTGTTCCCTTATAAAGCAAAATCAGCCGAAATATAACATAAAACTGACGGACGATAAAGGTTACAGTTGGATAAAGATTTCAGATGATGAATATCCTGTTATTACGGCAAATTTGCAAAAAGTCGGTACCGGGACTTTTTTAGGTCCGTTTATGAGCTTTTTTATTGCGCGTCAAGCGGTGAATGAAGCCAACAGTGTTTTTATGCTGCCGACTTGTACGCGGAAATTCCCGCAGGATTTCGGGAAAGCACGTCCTTGTCTTAATTTTTATATTAATCAGTGTTCGGGGCTGTGTACGGGGAAAATTCCGAAAGCGGATTTTCTGCGCACTGTCGGTGAAGCGGTAGATTATATCAAAAACGGCTCTGAAAACAGTATTGAATCCTTAACGCTTCAAATGAACCGTTTCGCTGAAAATCTTGAATTCGAGCGCGCCGCCCTCTGCCGAAACCGCATTAATGCCATAAAAAAAGCCGCCGAACGTCAGCTTATAATTGCCCCCGAAATGCGTGATACTGATATTATAGCTATCGCGCAAAGCGGGGATTTAACGTGCGCGGCGGTGTTGATTTACCGCGGCGGGAAGCTCACAGACCGCTGTGAATATTTCCTCGGCGAAACCGAAAACCGTGATGAAACATTAGAAGCGTTTATATTACAGTTTTATACAGAAACCAACGACGATGAAACGGCTAAACACGCCATTCCTCGTGAAATTTTAACCGAAATCAACCTCGAAAACGCTGAAATCTTAGAGGAACTCCTGCGCGAACGCAGCGGTCACGCCGTCGATTTGTCCAATAAAAAGCGCGGCGCGGGCGCGAAACTTATTGCACTTGCTAAAACCAATGCCGCCGACTCCCTTGCCGTTAGAATCGGGCGGACAGGTTCGGAAGTCTCGGCTCTCAGCGAATTAGGGGAACTCCTCGGCTTGAAGAGTCCGCCGATTATAATCGAAAGTTTTGATATTTCAAACCTCGGCAGCAGCTCAATGGTTGCGGGTATGGTAGTTTTTGAGAACGGGCGCCCGAATAAAAAATACTACAAGAAATTTGCCATAAAAGATACGCTGATTCAGAATGACTACGCCTCAATGGCGGAGGTTTTAAGGCGGCGTTTTAATCATTACCTTGATGAAAATGAAACTGATGAGGGCTTTAAGCGGCTGCCTGACTTGATTCTCTTAGACGGCGGCGCGGGTCAGGTTAATGCTGTTTTACCCGTTTTAGCTGAACTTGGTATTGATGTACCCCTATTCGGCATGGTGAAAGACAGCAAACACCGCACACGGGCGATTGCCGTTTCAGATGAAACAGGTAACGGCGAAATCGCTATAATGGGGAATAAATCCGCTTTCCGTTTGGTTACACAGATACAAGATGAAGTCCACCGCTTCTCCATATCATTTCAGCGAAAAAAACACAAAACCGAAACTCTTTCAACGGGTCTTACAAATATAAAAGGCATCGGGCAAAAAAAGGCGGCGAAGCTCTTTACTCTGGTAAAAACCAAAGAAGCACTTACAGCCCTCACTCCGACTGAAATCAGAACGCTTCTCGGTGTCGGTGAAACTACCGCCGATGAGGTTTACAAATATATACAATCGACTGATTTATGATAAATTTATTGTATAATATGGACTAAATTTTAAATCTTTAGATTAGCTATTGACAAACGATTTTGAATATGATAAAATTAATACAGTATTTTTTTTCGGCACAGCTTTTTGTGCCTAAAATGTGAGAAAGCAGGTTATCTGATTATGTCAAGAGTTTACAATTTCAGCGCAGGACCCGCAATGCTTCCCGAAGCAGTGCTCAGTAAGGCGGCGGCAGAGCTGCTTGAATTCGGCAGTACGGGCGAGTCCGTTATGGAAATGTCACACCGCTCAAAAGAGTATCAGGCGATTATTGACGGTGTTGAAGCCAATCTCCGTGAGGTAATGTCAATCCCCGATAACTACAAAGTATTGTTTTTACAAGGCGGCGCATCCTCTCAGTTTGCAATGATTCCTTTAAACCTCTTAAACGGTTCCGGCAAGGCGGATTTCGTTATTACCGGTCAGTGGGCTAACAAAGCTTATCAGGAAGCCTCTCGCTACGGCGATTGTAAGGTTATCGCTTCTTCTAAAGATAAAACTTTTTCATATATTCCTGAACTTAATCCAGCTGATTTCCGCGAAGATGCGGATTATTTCCATATCTGTTTAAATAATACGATTTATGGTTCGCGTTTCACCAAATTACCCGAAACGGGGAATGTGCCTTTAATCGCCGATGTTTCAAGCTGTATCTTGTCTGAACCGATTGATGTAACCAAATTCGGGTTGCTTTATGCCGGAGCGCAAAAGAATATGGGACCTGCCGGGCTTACGGTTGTTATTGTCCGCGACGATTTAATCGGCAAAGCACGTGATATTACACCGACAATGTTTAACTATCAAATCCACGCCGAAAACGGCTCAATGTATAATACGCCCCCTACTTACGGTATCTATATCTTAGGGCTTGTGCTTGATTGGGTAAAGGAAAACGGCGGTTTAGAGGGAATGAAAGCGCATAACGAGAAAAAAGCCGCTCTGCTCTATGATTTCCTCGACAATTCAAAGATGTTTAAGGCAACTGTTGCAGGTGCTGACCGTTCGCTTATGAATATCCCCTTTGTAACAGGCAATGACGACCTTGACGCGAAATTCGTCAAAGAAGCCAAAGCACAAGGTTTTATTAACCTCAAAGGACACCGCTCCGTAGGCGGTATGAGAGCTTCAATCTATAACGCTATGCCTATTGAGGGCGTGGAGAAATTAGTGGCGTTTATGAAGGAATTTGAAGCGGCTAATGCTTAAATTTTTCGCGGTAATTATCTAAAATCAAGAAATTGCCAATATGAAAAGTTTTGAGGCTGAAAACGCTTAGTCTTATTGAAATTTTATCCAAATAAATATTAGGAGGATTTCCCAATGTACAATATTTGTACTCTGAATAAAATAGCAGCTTGCGGGACAGACATTTTTGACAAAACCAAATATGCTATTACCGATAATGTGAGCGGTGCTGATGCTATAATGGTTCGCTCGGCGGATATGCTCTCTATGACATTTGAACCGGGACTTTTGGCTATTGCACGTGCGGGGGCGGGTACTAACAATATCCCCGTTAAAGATTGCGCTGAACAAGGTATCTGCGTATTCAACACACCCGGTGCTAATGCTAACGCCGTTAAGGAACTTGTTATCTGCGGGCTTATGATGACTTCACGAAAGGTTGCCGAAGCTATTGATTGGGCGAAAACCCTTAAAGGGAAAGGCTCTGAAGTCGGTAAACTTGTAGAAAAAGGCAAAGGGCAATTCGGCGGACCCGAAATTATGGGCAAAACCCTCGGTATCGTTGGTTTGGGCGCAATCGGCGTGTTAGTTGCGAATGCGGCTGTTTCACTCGGCATGAAAGTAATCGGCTACGACCCGTTTTTATCCGTAAAATCGGCTCTCGGGTTAAAACCTCAGGTTGCTGTTGTGGCTGATGCGAAAGAAATCTATTCAAATGCTGATTATATTTCGCTTCACCTGCCGTTTAATCCGCAGACCAAAGAATCCATCAATGCCGACACAATCGCAACAATGAAAGACGGCGTTCGTATCCTCAACTTTGCCCGCGCTGAACTTGTAAATACAGGAGACTTAATTAAGGCTCTTGAGAGCGGCAAGGTTTCGGCGTATGTTGTAGATTTCCCGTCAGATGATGTTATAGGTGTGCCCGGGGTTACGGCTATCCCGCATTTGGGTGCTTCAACACCTGAATCGGAAGACAACTGTGCAATTATGGCTACTTATGAACTTATTGACTATATCGAAAACGGCAACATCACAAACTCGGTTAACTTACCCGACGCTTCTATGGCGGCTGTAGGCACTAAGGTTTGTATTATCCACCGCAATGTTCCAGATGTGATTTCAAAGATTACTGGCGTTATAGGTGCTCAAGGGGTTAATATCGAAAACCTTGTAAATAAATCCAAGAAAGATTACGCTTATACAATGATTGACGCTATCGGTTCAATCGACGGTATTGCCGAGAAACTTGAAGCTATTGAGAATGTAATCAAAGTCAGAGTTATCTAAAAAGTTTTCTGAAAAACTTAAAATAACGCCGCCCCTTAATTTTTAGGGGCGGCGTTTGTTTTGTTTAATACTAATATGCAATAAAAAAATGAAATAATGTGCGGGCGGGTGGCAGATTTTTCTGCAAGGTTTACCGCCCCTACAAATTGTATTCAAAATAATTTTGGTTTGTAGTACCTTGTAAAATCTAAAACTTTGCATTTGTGAATGTCCGTTTGAATGTCGGATGTATGTCGGATGTATGTCGGATGAATGTTGTATGAATGTCGTGAATGTCACGTTTGCATGACTTTGTCAGGGGGGGGGGTGGGGGGGGGGGGTGGGGGGGTTCGGGGCGCGGGGGGGCCGCCCCCCCCCCCCCCCCAAACCCCCCCCCCCCAACCCCCCCCCCCCCCTGACAAAGTCATGCAAACGTGACATTCACGACATTCATACAACATTCATC
>JAISHV010000060.1 GCA_031262495.1 Ruminococcus sp. | reverse complement strand
GATGATGCCGCTGTTAAGTTTGCCAATGTTTTAGCTGTAACTATGTCTTCTATAAAGACATACTACGATGAAAAATATGACCGCACGAATTTTATTAAAAATATCGTGCTTGATAATGTACTGCCCGGGGATATTGTTGTAAAAGCCCGCGAGCTTCATTTGGGCGGTGATGTTTCACGCGCTGTGCTGCTTATAAGGGTTGTTTCAGTCGGTGATGTTTCGGCGTTTGATGTTATTCAGAATCTTTTCCCCGATAAATCGAAGGATTTTGTACTTAATATTACCGATACAGATATTATTTTGGTAAAAGAAGTTAAACCCAACACCGAAAACAAAGACCTTGAGAAATTAGCTAAAACTATTTCAGACACATTGAGCGGGGAATTCTATACCCGAGTTAACGTCGGTATAGGTACTGTAATTTCAGCCGTAAAAGACTTAGCGCGTTCATTTAAAGAAGCGCAAACCGCCCTCGAAGTCGGAAAGGTTTTTGACACCGAAAAGGCGATAGTTTCATATGAAAATTTAGGTATAGCGCGCCTTATTTACCATTTGCCGACACCGCTCTGCGAAGCATTCTTAGCGGAAGTTTTCAAAAAAGGTTCAATTGAAAGCCTCGACCATGAAACATTATTTACCATACAGAAATTCTTTGAAAACAACCTAAACGTCTCCGAAACCTCAAGAAAACTCTTTGTTCACCGCAATACTTTGGTATATCGCTTAGAAAAAATCAAGAAACTGACAGGACTTGACCTGCGAGAATTCGACCACGCCATAATCTTCAAAATCGCCCTAATGGTAAGAAAATACCTATCATCCAGCCCAGCAAAGTTCTAACATAGATGTTAGATGTTAGAGGTTAGATGTTAGATTATGCACTTCTTGTATATTAACATGGATTAGACGCAATAGAATAGAAAAAATTAAAGGTAATAAGTGAAGCAGAGGAAAGACTTTAGAGAAGCTATGCAGCTGCTCTAACCTCTAACCTCTAACTTCTAACTTCTATCATGGTCGAACTTAGAAATGTCTCCGTGCGTTACTCTAATGGGGTAGACGCGCTTAAGAATGTATCTCTTACAATAAATCAGGGTGAATTTGCCTTTGTTGTCGGTGAATCCGGGGCGGGCAAAAGCACTCTTATTAAGTTGCTCATACGCGAAATCGCACCGTCATCAGGCAAGGTTTTTGTCGGCGGTATGGATGTCGGCAGACTTAAACGCGATAAGATATGGAAACTCCGCCAAAAAATCGGTTATGTTTTTCAGGATTTTAAGCTTATTGACAGCCTCAATGTCTTTGATAATGTAGCGTTTGTTCCGCGCTGCACCGATAAATCCAATAAATATATGCGCAACCGTGTACCGTATGTTTTACAGCTTGTAGGACTCAAAGACAAGATAAAATGTATGCCGCGAGAACTCTCGGGCGGCGAACAACAGCGCGTAGCGTTAGCGCGTGCCTTGGTCTGCGACCCGGCTCTCATAATTGCAGACGAGCCTACGGGCAACCTTGACCCTAAAACATCTATGGAGATTATCGAACTGCTTCAAGCGGTGAATGAGTGCGGCACAACGGTTATGATGGTTACTCACGAACATGAGTTTGTCAGAGCTTTCGGCGGGCGTACTATTTCACTGAGCGACGGCGAGAAACTCTTTGATGAGATTATTAAGTAATTGAGTTTATTACTTCTTTACGCGGAGTAAGTGTATTAAATAATGAGAATAAGCGGTTTTACATACCTGATGAAACAGGGTGCAAAGAATATCGGAAGCAATCGCGTCATGTCGCTTGCTTCGTTTTGCATTTTGCTTGTATCGGTTATGCTTATCGGGTTTACGTATCTTGTTTTGATTAATGTCAATGCCGTAATCGGTGATGTTGAAGACAAAAACGAGGTTATAGTTTTCTTAAAAGACGGTCTTTTGCAAACACGGATTGAGGTTATCGGGCAGGAGATTTCAGCCGTCGGGAATGTCGCAAAAGTAACTTTTTACTCAAAAGATGAGGGCTTTGAGTCTATGAAGTCGCGTATTCCGAATGCGGATGAACTCTTTGACTATATCGGCGAAAGTCCGCTCCCGGATTCATTCCGCGTGACTGTAGCGGATATTACGAAAATCAGTCCTACGCTTATGGCTATTACGCGCATAGACGGGGTTGATACGGTGTCGGCACCGAATGAATTCATCGGGGTTTTAACTGATTTGCGCAATGTATTTACGATTGTTTCGAGTGTTGTGATGGCGGCGTTGCTTGCGGTTTGTATAATTGTTGTATCGAATACGGCGCGGGCGAGTGTGTCTATACGTCAGCGTGAAATTACGATAATGAAGCTTGTCGGGGCAAAGAATTCTTTTATCAGAGTGCCGTTTTTTGTTGAAGGAACGCTTATCGGGCTGTTCGCGGGCGCGGTTTCGGCTGTAATTACTTATTTAGTGTACGAAAGTCTTTCTGAAATGGTAATTAATTCACAAATGACATTGCTCACGGCGTTAGGTGTAGGCGGGCTTATCCCGGCGGCATCTATAGCATTTAAATTTACCGCCGTAACCGTTTTAGGTTCGGCGCTCGTAAGCGGTATAGTTACCGCAGTCAGCACAAGGAAATACCTGAAAGTATGAAAATAAAACGTATTCTGACAGTGTTTGTATGTTTCATCTTACTGATGAGCGTTTGTACAGGTGTTAACGCCGCCGATACAATGGCAACGCTTCAAGAAAAACAACAGCAGCTGAATGCTTCAATTAAAGAAAACGAACGTCTGCTTGCGGACATGGGCGATTCCGCGAAAGATACGGAAAAGTATCTTGAGCTTTATGATGAAAAAATGCGTGCTCAAGAGGAATTACTTGATTCGCTGAATGAACAGATTAGACTGCTTGAAGCTGATATTAGCGCGAAAGAAGCTGATATTAAAAAAACCGAACAAGCTGTTGTTGTAGGCATATCGAAATTCAAAGCGCGTATACGTGCTATTTATGTGTCGGGGAATGATTCACTTGCGTCTGTTTTAACGGGTGCAACGTCGTTTTATGATATTTTGGCGGCACTTGAATTTATCGAACGCGTAGCCGAAAATGACAATGCGATGATTGACGATTTAAATATTCAGATTGAAGCACTTGAAATTCAGCGTGAGGATTTAAACCAAAACCACGCCGATTTAGAAAATGTTATTGCAGAAGCCGAAACAGAAAAAATCCGCTTAAAAGAGACTTACGACGGTCACGCCGAAACCTTAGCTATGCAACAGGCGATGATTGAGGATTATAAGGATAATGCGGCAGAACTTGAACAGCAACAGGCGGCAGTTGAACAAGAAATAGAAGCCTTCATCAAAGCCGAACAAGAACGTTTAGCCCGCGAAGAAGCCGAAAGAAAAGCCGCCGAAGAAGCGGCACGAAAAGCCGCTTTAGAAGCCGGCAAAAACTTTGAATCCGACGACAGCGGAAAATACACGTCCTATTCTGATACAGGCTTTATATGGCCTGTTCCGACGGTGAGGAATACCTCTGACGGATATGGCAACCGCTGGATTGTAGAAGAACAGCGCAATAATTTCCACAAAGGTTTAGATATTACAAAACCCGGCTGTAAAGGCGAAACGATTGTAGCATCAGCCGGAGGTACGGTTATTCAGGCAAGCGACAGCGGCAACGGTTACGGCAAATGTGTAATTATAGACCACGGCAATAAGATTTCAACGCTTTATGCGCATATGTCAAAGACAGCCGTCTCTGTAGGGCAAGTAGTAGAACAAGGCGAAACCCTCGGCTATATCGGCTCTACAGGCAACTCCTACGGAAACCACCTACACTTTGAAGTCCGCGTAAACGGTCAGCATACAGACCCGACGGAGTATATCGGGCATGGTGAATGACGACAATACAGAATACAGATTTAGATTTTTTAGATTTCAGCTGATAATTAAAAATAATGAACCGTAGGGGCGGGCGCCCTCGCCCGCCCGCATACCATCAATCGTTTGATTTTAGCTAACAAACGAAAAACTATACGCGCTTTGTTTATCGCCTATAATTTAGCGTTTTAGAATGTGCGGGCGGGCGAGGGCGCCCGCCCCTACAAATTCAAATCATATAAATTATTAAGAAAATTTCATGAACAAAAAAATAACCATAGGCTTGGCTATAGCCTTAGCGGCTGTTGCGGCGGCGTTAGCCGTAATACTCACTTATAATTATTCGCTTGACAAGTTTAATGATATGCTTAGGTCTGTTTCCGAAAAAGAGGAAAATTATACGCGCATATCAGAGCTTGACACATTTGTGCGCAATAATTATATTAATGCATTTGACGAAAAAACCCTGCTTGATTCTATCTTAAACGGCTATATCGCCGGAATCGGCGACTTCTACGCTGAATATTATCCGGCTGATGCAACGGCAGCTGCTGCTGTGAATGAGACGGGGTTTGTTACGGGGCTTGGGATTACTTATGAGAAAGATGTGAGCGGTTACATTTTGGTGACTTCTGTTATTGCAGGTTCTGATGCCGAAAAAGTCGGACTGCGAACAGGCGATATTATCAGTGCCGTAAATAACACAGACGTATTATCATTCAGTAACGGCTATGATGAAGCAGTAGCCCTTTTAACAGGCACAGAGGGCACAAAAGTAAAACTCAATATCAAACGTATTGCCTCTGACGGCATAGCGGAATATTCCGATGCAGAACCGGCTATAACTAAAACAGAAATATTTACCGTTTCGTTTGAAATGATGGATAATATCGGGTATATTAAAATTGAGTCATTTAACGACAGAACCTATGTTCAGCTGAAAAATGCAGTTAACCAATTGATAGAAGAGGGTGCAGAGTCGTTTATCTTTGATATGCGCGATAATCGCGGCGGCAGTATGGCAAATCTTCAAAATACCCTTGATGTACTCCTCGGCGCGGGGGATATTGTTACAGCCGATTATAAAAACCGCCAAGAGGTTATTGTAAAAACGACAGAAGCGGATATTATAAAGATGCCGTTTACAATTCTTATTAATGAAAATACTGTAGGCACATCCGAGCTGTTCGCGTTAGCCCTAAGAGACAATGCGAAAGGACAGATAGTAGGCGTATTTTCAGCGGGACAAGGCTTGCTTCAAGAGACACATAAACTCGGCAGCGGCGGTTCGGTAAAACTCTCGGTAGCCGTTTTAAAGACCAAAAACAGCGGCAATTTCGATAAAATAGGCGTAAAACCCGATTTTGAAATAAAACTCCCCGAAGACATAACTTTCGCAGACATATCTCCGGCACAGCGTGTCATCTTCGATACCCAACTGATAAAGGCGTTGGAGGTTGCAGGTACTCCAGCGTAACAGAGCCGGTGCCCCGGCAGGGCTGATTCGCGATGGGAGTCTTTCAGAGCTGTAAGATGCTCACCGCGTAGGAGATAGAACGCTCGTAGGGGACGATGCCCACATCCACCCACTTGGCATAAAATTCATTGAAAAAGGAAATTTAAATGTTCACAGAATTCGGATGGACCTACGGTGTTTTTCTTTTTATGGCAATCATAGCACCGGCGGCTGATATAATCGTAGCGGCGATAATGATTTTAACCAAGCGCGAAATTATGAAAGACTTTGTCAGAGTCGGTATTAAATTGCCGCGTATAATTTGCGAGTTGTTTTTTGTGTTTGCGCTGGGATTCTTTATCGAAAGCCTCACTATGTCAAAAGAAATGACGGTTTACCACTGGCTTGCTCTATCATTATTGCTCTGTGATGCCATAGTCGGTTCAGTCTTAAAATATATCTACCGCAGAAAGAAACCGAGGGGTTGAGTTTTCCCTTTTTAAGCGGCGTTGAGTTACTTTTGAAAGAAACCCTCTATGTTTAATATTTTTTCTAAAAAAAACAAAACAGAATTCCCCATGAGTGCCGAAATCCTTTCAAAAGAAGGATTTTCTGTGCATTATACAGACGTTTTAAGGGATGAAATTGCACATACCCATTCTGCAAAATTAATTGCCCGCGGCAATAACTACCTGATGACAGCCCTCATTATCCTCGGGAAACTAAAAGAAGCGGACGAGATTTTTTCTGTGACGAATATAAAAAAGCTTAACACCGAAATGAAATGTAATTTCTTAAATAATTACATTGTAAGTAAATTCTTAAGGGATGAATTTGATGAATGTAATCGCCTTTATACAGAACAAAACGAATATGTATTAGCTGTGAATATAAGTTCAATGCGCCGAACAGTCGGTATTCATGAATATATAGCGGAGCGTTTTGACAATGCGGTTACAGTTTTTTTAAAGCTTGACAATGATGTAAGGTTTCGCGACCTCTGTTTAGTGAAAACATTCATAGCCCTTGATATGAAAAAAGAGGCACGGATGTTTATGAAGAATTTCCCGAAATACGAAAACGACTTAAAAGAAATTGCCGCAGGTCTAAATGCAAAACTTTAAGACGCAATTTCTATTTAGAAAGTGAATAATGAAAAAATCCAAAGAACGCTATGGTGCGGAATACCGTTTATGGCGCAAACATCGCGCCCATAAAACCGCGCAATATGTTAACCGGAAATCGGATGATGATGACATTGGTGATATTTTACTTGATGCCGAGGGTGAAGCTAAATCCTCGGAGTTTTCGGCTTTTTCGTTTTCGCTTCGGTTTTTAGGTATCGCCGCTTTAATTTATACAGCGGCAGAAGCCCTTTTTGTATTGATTTTACCGTATGTTTTAGAGTATATCGGCGTTCCGATAAGCCTTGATGTACATAATGGGCGTATAAGCGGAAATCGTCTGGTGCTCGATATTTATATTTTTATGCGAATACTCGTCAAGAACGGTGCTGTGCTTTTGTACGGATTTTTAGGGCACAGAGTGAAGTTCGGACTGAAAGCTATGACAAAAAAGCCGCAGAGCCTGCCGCATTTAAAAGCGGCTGTACCTGTTGCGCTGCTTACAGGGATAGTTGCGGTGGCGTTCAACTTCTTACTCGGTGCGACAAGCATAAATCTTCAAAGCGAAACACCTATCGAAGCTAAAATCCTTATTTACATACTGCTCTATCCATTACTTAATGAATTTGTTTTCAGAGGACTGCTTTTATTTACAATGCGCCAATACGGCGATGTTTCGGGGATTTTTGTAACATCTTTCGTGGGAATGCTTTTAACCTTCAATGTGAAACTCTTCCCGTCTGTTTTTTTAATCGGTTTGGTTTTGGGGTATTTTACTCTCTCGACCAGAAGCATAATAACACCGATTTTTATGCAAATAATTATTTCTGCTATGATAATAGGCTCTGAATATCTGAAAGAGATTGAAAATACAAAACTGCAAATCATTATTTTCTCAGCCGCGGCACTCCTTTCGTCAATAGCCGCTATGATTGCTTTAGCGCTGTTAATGACACGGTATCCCGATAAAATCGAAACGGAAAAAACTACGGATTTATTATCGCCCGCCGATAAAGTCTTCGCTGTACTCTCAAGTTTCGCAATAATTATGGCAACCGCCGCCGCAGTAGTTATGTTCACATTATAACAGAGGTCAGAAATCAGATGTCAGATGTCAGAGCGACTTCATAACTTAAATTCGGTTAATAAAAAATCTCATTACCAATTTTAAGGTGGCAGTGAGATTTTACTGTTATCCTTGTTTAAGAGAAAGTGTTGCTCTGTCCTCTGTCCTCTGACATCTGACCTCTGTGTTCTGACCTCTGTCTTCTGACCTCTGACTTCTGTGTTGATATCTGTGATGATAACTCGTCAATATTAATGGGCTTACCGATATGAGAGTCCATACCGGCGTTCAGGCATTTTTCGATATCCTCTTTAAAAACGGCTGCCGTCATTGCGATAATCGGAACTCGGCGTTCGGCATTACTCATTTTTTCAAAATCACGAATAGCTTTAGAGGCATCCAAGCCGTTCATACGCGGCATTTGAACATCCATAAAAATGAGCATATATTTTTCGGGGGACGTTTTGAACATTTGGACAGCTTCGATACCATCAACAGCACAGTCGATTTTGACTTCTGTTTCTTCAAGAATAGCCATAACAATTTCGCGGTTAATTTCATTGTCGTCAACGAGCAGAATAGATTCCCCTGACAGATTCGGGAGTATGTATGAAATGTTTTCGTCAGGCGACCGTTTCACCGTACCTTTTGGGAGCGTTATTGTGAAATAAAACAGCGAACCCTCACCGGGCGCAGATTCTACAATAATTTCGCCGCCCATCATTCTCACGATATTTTGAGAAATAGCAAGCCCCAAACCTGTACCGCCGTAAATACGCGACGTTTCAAGTTCAGCCTGTGAAAAAGACTTAAACAGTTTACTTATATTCTCGGGAGAAATGCCGATACCGGTATCTTTTACGTTAAAACGTATTACGGCATCGTGTTCGGTTTGACTCAGAGTTTCTACACTGAGGCTGATTCTGCCGCCGTCGGGGGTGAATTTACACGAATTCGAGAGCAAATTTGTCAAAACCTGTTGCAGACGCTGTGTATCGGCATATAAAACTTGCGGTGTATCATCTTCAATTTGGAGTTTAAACTGCTGATGTTTTTCATTGATACGAAAACTTATGATGCTTGTTAATTCATCAAGCATTTTATGAAAATCAAAATCCGTCGGGGAGAGCTCCATCTTCCCCGATTCGATTTTTGAAAAATCTAATATATCATTAATTATTCCGAGCAAAAAGTTTGAACTGCGTTCGATTTTTTCGAGATAAGAGTGAATTTTTTCGGTGTCATGTGTCTTTTGAGCAAGCTCTGAAAAACCGATAACGGCGTTCAGCGGTGTTCTGATTTCATGTGACATTTTTGATAAGAATTCTGATTTCGCTGCTGTAGCTTGTTTTAGTTCACAAACCGTACGTTCTAATTTATCGCGCAAAAGCCCCGACAAGTTCTCATGCTGAGCAGAAATTCTGCTCGTATATATGAGCTGCTGTTCACTTTTAGTCAGTTGTCGTTTTAAACGTTTGACTTCAAGTAGTAAAGCTTCTTCATTCATAATATTTAATCCTATTACAGAATACAGAATGTGAATGTCAATCCAGAAGACAGAAGCGAGAATACAGAATACAGATGAATGTCCGTCTGCGATGTCGTATGAATGTCTGTGAATGTCCGTTTGAATGTCAGATGAATGTTATATGAATGTCTGTGAATGTCCGTTTGCATGGCTTTGTCAGGGGACAGGGAGAGAGGGGGCGGCTATTTATCGTGGCAGGCGTGACGCCGCCCCCTCTCTCCCTATCCCCCGACACCCCCACCCCTCTCACCCCCTGTGGGGGCGAATACGTGTACTGTCCGGTCTTACTCGTACTTTTAATATATTCACTTACGGCTGCTTCATAGCTCGACCGCGATTGTGAATTTAGATTTCAGTTAACAAACGCGGCGTTCATAATCTGTCCTCTGTCTTCTCGCTTCTGT
>JAISHV010000012.1 GCA_031262495.1 Ruminococcus sp. | reverse complement strand
AGAGGGGGCGGCTATTTATCGTGGCAGGCGTGACGCCGCCCCCTCTCTCCCTATCCCCCGACACCCCCAACCCTCTCACCCCCTGTGGGGTTACCAAGCTGCGCGATTTATTCTTACTCACCCGTTTTGTATATTCACTTCAAGCAACATACAAGAATAAATATCCAATGAGTTCCTAAGTGTAAGGTTTTATTTGGCACTGGGTAGTAGGGGCGGATGGTAATCCGCCCGCCCACGCTGGTATCCGCCTCTACGCGGTTGGCATGGTTAAATCTCGAAAAGACTCCCATCGCGAAACGCAGCGTTGCTGCACAGCGCGGTTGCCGCGCCGCGGTGAGCATCTAAACGTTCTGAAATACTCCCATCGCGAATCAACAGCGCGGTTGCCGCGCCTACATGAATACGCCGGATTCTTCTAATTGGGACATTAGTTCGTCGCCTACAAAATCTACATTATAGGGGGTAATGACGAACGTGTTGTTTGAGACGGGTTTGATGTTGCCGCCGTTGGCGTAGGCTACACCGCCTAAGAAGTCGATAATTCTTCTTGTTACGTCGGGTGTCGTAGATTCGAGGTTTAAAATTACGGTTTTCTTGGCATTTAAGAAATCGGCAATCTGCTTTGTATCTGAAAAAGCATTGGGCTTTTGCAGAATAACTTGAAGTTGAGCGGTGGCATTGATATTAATAGTTCTGCCTCCGCCTTGGTGCTGCACTATGCGCTCACGGGGATCGGCTGTACCTGTTGCTTGGGGAACCTCTTCTTCGTAGTCTTCTTCATCGCCTCTGAAATAAGTAGCGACGTTGCTCCAAAATCCCATAATATAACACTCCTTGAATACTGACTGGGGGTTGCCCCCTGAAATAAATTATATTTTCTTTTATTCCCTTGCACCGAAAAGGGCTGAGCCTATTCTTATAAGGGTTGAACCATACCTTACGGCATTTATATAATCACCGGACATTCCCATTGAAAGCGTGTCGAGTGAATATTTACTTTTTAGATTTTCAAAAAGTTCCTGCATTGCCCCGAAATACTTATCTGAATTTTCAGGCGGGGGGATAGTCATAAGCCCGCGCAGCCGCAGACCTTTAAATTCTGCCGCTTGTTCTGCAAAATCATGGACTTCACCCGGTTTCACACCGCTTTTTGAAATTTCACCGCCGATATTAACTTCTATAAGTATATCGGAAACGATATCATTCTCACGGCTCACTTTGTCAATTTCATTTAACAGTTTCACCGAATCGACCGAATGAATCATTGAGACAAGCGGGACAATTTGACGGACTTTACGCGTTTGAAGTGCGCCTATGAAATGAACTTCGGCAGGCTTATAAGAATCCCTTTTTGAGAGGAATTCCTGTACGCGGTTTTCGCCGAGTAGCGTAATACCGCCGTCGATAGCGATATTGACATTTTCTGGGGATTGGGTCTTCGTCACCGCCATAATACGGATTTCATCGTCCGGCTTTCGATAGTGAGAACGAGCCTCATAGACATTATACACTATCTTTTTGAAATTGTCAAGGATTTTTTCCATTTTTAAAAATTTCAGCGGGGAGCCCCCGCGGGCATATCGCGATGGAAGTATTACTGATAATAAAGACGCTCACCGCGTAGAAGTGGCTTTAGGCTGTAGTTTCTGCTGTAGTCCCGTCAGTGGTTTCTGCTGTAGTACCGGCTGCCGTTTCTGCTGTTTTGGGCGTTGTCTCTAAAATATCGCTGTCGTCGATATTGCCGCTTAGAATTATATCGTCGAATTCAGACAGAAATGATGTGTCATTCATCATTGACGACAATATAAAATCGGTGCTTTCGTAAATTACATCTACTTTTTTAAACGTAATCTTCTGCCCTTGAAGAATATATACGCCGCGCTCATTGTTTTCATCAAACCTCAAGGCTTCACGCGGGACTTTAAGCCCGCTGTAGTCATTTATAACAAGCTCTACGTTGTCGGTGCGGCGCGCTACAAGCTCTGCGCCGAATTCGTCACAATTTAAAATTAACAGGCGTTCATTCGTGTTTTCGGTCGGCAGAATTTCATCAATGGTAACGTCAATCGGCTGTTTGAGCGTGTCAAGTTGCAGCGTAATTTTCCCGCCGCTTTTGAAATCAGGCATATCCGATGAAATAATACCGAGTATCTTAAAGCGATAATCAGCGACGATTTTTCCGATATACAAATCGGTCTTCGTAGAATTCTTCTCCGCTGCTATCCGTTTTATCAAATCCGCGCTCAGCGCCCCGGCATTTTCAGTCGTGAGAAAGCCCTCATATCCGTCAGTGTAACTTACAAAATAACCCGATCCGCCGGAAATTATCGTTTCGACAGGCGGTGAAGCTGCACTTTGAAGCTGTGAAATTTGTGCGGAAATCGCCGCAATTTCAGACGAGTAGTCGGTTTCGGATTTAACTACGATTTTATAAATTCCTGTAAGTGTCTGGAGTTTTACCCGTTCATCGCCTACTTCTGTGAAATTATCGGAGGCAATCCCGCGCAAAACGCTGCGGTAAGAATCATTGATGAGGCTTGAAATAAAATCAGGCTGCGCAAACGCTGTAGTCCCGGGATTTTGGGCATCGGTAAGGATATCGCGTTCTTTTTCGAGCGACTCAATCTGCCGCAATGCAGCAATTGTTTCTTCTGACTGATAAACGCGTGCCACAACCGAATCAGCGGCAACTTTCCCGCCGTCGGGCACCGCATAATCCACAACACCTATCGGCTTATTCTCAATAACAGTTTCATCACGCACATAAACGCCCTGAAAACGTACAGTTTCTGTAGAACTGTAGCGTACGGCGGTTTCTGTAACATATTTATCCGAAAAACTTATTACGATTTGGCTGATTACCGAAATCAGAATAAGCAAACTAATTACAATTGTGAGAATTTTTACAGTCAGAGTATTCATATATCGGCAGATTTATCAGAATCAAGGATATTTACGGGCTTTACAGGGATTATAGTCGAAATAGCGTGTTTGAAAATGAGCTCTTGTTTGCCGTCTGTGTCAATGATAATTGAATAAGTGTCAAAACCTTTTACAAAACCTTTAAATTGAAATCCGTTTGTGAGGTATATCGTCACGGCGGTTTTGTCTTTTCTGACTTGATTTAAAAACACTTCTTGAAGGTTAATGGCTTTATTCATAAATTTCTCCCGCTAAAACGGCGTAACAAGTATAATTATAGTATAGTATAACACAGTTTTTTCTTAAAGTCAATAAAATTAACAAAGATTTATGAAAAATTTTAAATTTAAATAGTATCTTTAATTGTTACAATACTAATCAGTATCTTTAAACGCGGTGAGCATCTAAAAATTCAGTAAGACTTTCATCGCGAATTAACCGGCGGGTTGCCCGTCTGAACCATGTTAGTTGTCTTTTTGCGTAATTTCTTGTCGCTTTCTTTATTTTTTTCGTACATTCGTCAATAGTATTTACTCCATTAAAGAACGGCAGTAATTCCTTATAGCCTATTGCTTGCGTTATAGTCCCTGAAATCCCGGCTTCGTAAGCGTTTTTACACTCGTCAATCATGCCGTTTTTAATCATCTCATCAACACGGCGGTTTATACGTTCATAAAGCAAATTTCTGTCTGAGAAATCGAGGTAAACCGCGTCAAAATCATAGAAAGGGTTGCCTTTATTGTTTTTTTTACGATATTCGCTGAATTTTTCGCCTGTGGTTTCAAAGACTTCGAGGGCACGGATTACGCGCACTATGTTATTCGGTGAAATTTTATCGGCGGTTTCGGGGTCGATAGATTTCAGCCGCTCGAACAAGAAGGATTTACCGTTGTCGGTTTCTGATATTTTCTGTAGATTTTTGCGGATTTCGGGGTTTTGAGACTGCGCCGTAAAGTCAATCCCATTCATCAGCGAAGAGATATAAAGACCTGTTCCGCCCACGATTACAGGCGTTTTCCCTCTGTTTATTATATCTGTAATTTCAGCGTTTGCAAGTTTGACATAATCCGCAACAGAAAATTCACAAACGGGGGAAATGGCACTTATAAGGTGATGAGGGACGGCGGCAAGTTCCGCTTTTGACGGTTTTGCTGTTGTAATATCAAGCCCCATATAAATCTGCATAGAATCGGCTGAAACAATTTCCCCGCCGATTTTTAGGGCAGTTTCAATACCATAAGCCGTTTTCCCCGAGGCTGTAGGACCGGCGATGACTATTATTTTTTCTTTCATAAAAAAATATATATATTGGAGTACTTATGAGTAAATACTGCTTACAGAATACAGAGTACAGAATGTGAATGTCCGTTTGAATGTCACTCTGCGATGTCAATATGAATGTCGTGAATGTCCGTTTGCATGACTTTGTCAGGGGTAAGGGGGAAGGGGGCGGCTATATCGGCGGTATTACCCCGCCGCCCCCTTCCCCCTCACCCCCGACACCCCCCTCCCCCATCCCCCTGCGCAACTTCTCACCTGTCTGTTTAGTCTTACTCTCCCGTTTTGTATATTCACTTCAAGCAGCTTCTTAACTCGTCCGCGCTCCGCTGTCTCTTGATTTTAGCTGATAAACGAAAATATCATATTTGCTGATAGATATCGTATTTGCTGCCACAGGGGGGGAGAGGGGTAGGGGACGTGCATAGCACTAACAAGTTAGTGCGGGGGTGTAGGGGAGAGGGGGGCGGCGTCACGCCTGCCACGTCTAAAAGCCGCCCTCCTCTCCCCTCATCCCCTGCAAGACATCAAAGACGGACATTCACGACATTCATATTGACATCGTAGACAGACATTCAAATGCGACATTCATCCGACATTCACAGTCTGACCTCCGTTAAGCTCTTCTGAAATTTTTCTCTAATTCCCGTTTTGCCACCGAGAATACTACAGGTCTGCCGTGAGGGCAATACCTTATATCGTTGTCATCTAACACCCTGACAGCTATAGCGCGCATTTCGGGGATTGATGTTATGTCACGGGCTTTAATTGCCGCCTTACAGCTTATGGTATGGTAAATATTATCAAGTGACACGGGCATGGGATTCTGTTTAAACTCCGAAAGATTCTCCAAAACCTCGAAAAATACATCCTTTGCGTCCTGTTCATCAAGCACAGACGGTATGCCTGTGAGCGTACAGAGTGACCCCTCAATCATATAGTCAAAACCGAAGCCCAATATAACCGTCTTTTCAAACCGTGCTGTATCTATAAGCTCAGGAGGCAAGTTAAACTGTTCTTCATAGAAGCTGTACTGACAGGCAAGTTTAGTGTCGCCCGATTTTAAGCTTTCATACAAAATGCGCTCGTGTGCGGCGTGTTTGTCAATCAAAAAAATTTCATCATCGCGCTCGGCAATGATATATGTCCCAAAAACTTCACCGACAATTCGCAAAACCACGAGAGTATCATTAAATGTTTTCGCTTCAGCAGGTTTTTCAAACGCTTTTTCGCTCAAGTATTTGAATGTGTCACTATTTTCATGAGGAAGTTTATTTATAATATCGGAATTCGGGGTCGAATTGTTTACAGAATCGGGGATTTCCGTAATCCGAAACGGTTCAGAGGTTTTGAAATATGTATTTAAATCCTCAGGAATTTCACTGACATCGGATTTCGGGGTCAGAATTATAGTTGTTTGCGGAAACAATTTATCACTATTGTATGTATTTTCAGAAAAATTTTGTGGAATTCTGGCAATATTCTTGCTTTGAAAATCGACAGACAACGGCTGGGGAGTAATATCATTCAACAGTGTATTCTTGACTGCGGCATAAATGGCATCAAAAATGAGTTTTTCGTTTGAAAACCTGACTTCAAGTTTCGCGGGGTGAACGTTCACGTCCATAAACGACGGGTCAATTGTAAGCATTAAAACACAGGCGGGGAATTTACCTGTCATTATAGAGTTTTTATACGCTTCTTCTAAAGCTCTGTTACAGACGAACGCTTTAATATACCTGCCGTTTACAAAGAAACTTTGTAAACTCCGAGTATTTTTACCGAACAGGGGTTTTACAATAAATCCGTAAATTTTTACGTTGTTAAGTGCATATTCAACCTTGAGTGTTGAGGCGGCGAACTGTTTCCCGAGGACTGCGTACATAGTATTGTAGAGAGTATCAGACGGGGATTCGCCCTGTTTTACGCCGGGCGTGAGTATTTCACGGCGGTTTTCGCGTATGAATGAGAATGAAATTTCGGGGTGTGAGAGCGCGACTTTTTGAACTATTGAGGCTACAGCGTTGCCTTCGGAGGTGTTTTTAGACAGGAATTTCAGCCGTGCCGGAACATTATAAAAAATGTCGCGGACGATTATGCTTGTGCCGTCAGGGCAGCCGCACTGTTCAATTGTGCCCGATTTATCGCCTTCGATTATGTAATGCGTACCAAAATCGGAGGTTTTTTCTTTAGTAAAAATTTCAACCTTTGAAACCGCCGCAACAGAAGCTAAAGCCTCGCCCCTGAAACCGAGAGTAAAAATTGCCGTCAAGTCGTCTGAGGTTTTTACTTTGCTTGTGGCATGGCGCAAAAATGCCGTCGGAACGTCGGCGTAGGATATTCCGCAGCCGTCATCCGTAATGCGAATATATGAAATGCCGCCGTTTTTAATCTCGACCGTAATTTTTTCAGCACCGCTGTCAATGGCGTTTTCGAGCAGTTCTTTTACGATTGAGGCGGGTTTTTCAATAACCTCACCGGCGGCAATAAGTTCTGCTGTTTCATTCGGAAGTAAATCAATTTTCGGCAATTTGTACAAATCCTTTTCAGTTATACGCAAATAATATGCAAAATTCGTCAAAATGTTTGCGCTTATTCCTGCGACAGAGCGATTAATTCTTTCAGTAAAAACAGTGCATCAACAGGCGTATATTCATTTATATTTACTTTTTTGATTTTGTCTATAATTTGCTGTTCATTCATTGTGCTGAGCGACACTTGAAGTTTTTCGCGGCGGACGGGGTTTTGACGTTCGGATTCGAGTTTTTCTAAAACTACGCGTGCGCGTTGTAACACTTTCGGCGGTATACCCGAGAGCTTCGCAACATCAATACCATAGCTGTCATCAATCCCGCCGGGCATTATTTTGCGCAGGAATTTAATTTCATTGCCGCGCTTTTTGACGGCTATACTGAAATTTTTCACACCGCCGATTTTCCCCTCAAGCTCAATGAGTTCGTGATAATGAGTGGCGAAAAGGGTTTTACAGCCCAGTTTCCGGTCAAGGGCGATATGTTCGGCGACGGCGGTGGCAATTGAAACGCCGTCAAATGTAGAGGTTCCGCGCCCGACTTCGTCTAAAATTACTAAACTGTTTTTGGTAGCATTTTTGAGAATTTCGGCAACTTCCGACATTTCTACCATAAATGTAGATTGACCTGAGGTTAAATCATCAGATGCGCCCACGCGGGTAAAAATGCGGTCGGTAAGTGAAATTTTCGCGTAAGAAGCCGGTACGAATGAGCCGATTTGCGCCATTAACGTAATGAGGGCTGTCTGGCGCATAAAAGTCGATTTACCGGACATATTCGGACCGGTAATTATGTACATTTTGTTATCGCCCTCGTCTAAATAGACATCATTCGGGACGTAGATTTCGTCTTTCAGAAGCAGTTCAAGGGACGGGTGACGCCCGGCGCGAATGTCTATGGCACCGTCGGCGGCGATTTCGGGTTTACAGTAGTTGTTTTTACCGGCGACAGCCGCGAAAGATGCCAAGACATCTAATTCTGCAACGGATTCTGCGGTTTTTTGCGCCTCTGTGAGTTTTGTAGCTGTAAAATCACGAACTTCACAGAAAATATCGTATTCAATCCCTGTTATACGCTCATTCGCTGTTAAGATTTCGGATTCAAGGGTCTTGAGTTCGTCTGTGATGTAGCGTTCCGCGTTGCTGAGGGTTTGTTTGCGTATCCATGTTTCGGGTACAGCGTTGATATTGGATTTTTTTACTTCTAAATAGTAACCGAATACGCGGTTGTAACCGATTTTTAAGGTGCGTATACCTGTATTATCGCGTTCGCGGCGTTCAATTTCAGCTAAAATCTCTTCTGAATTCCCTATAATTTTGCGGTAACGGTCAAGTTCATCATTGAAACCGTCTTTGATAATACCGCCGTCTTTTAGCCCTATAGGGGGATTGTCATTGATGGAATTTTCAATAAGGGCGGAAATTTCTTCAAGAGGGTGAATATTTTCGTTTAAGTTGCACAATTTTTTTGCGCTTAAATTGTACAAAATGTCTTTCAGAGCGGGAAGCCGTCCTGCCGCCTGCGCTAAAGCGCGCATATCGCGCGGGGTCGCGGATTTGAACATTACACGTGTCATAAGGCGTTCAATGTCATAAATGCCGCTGAGCTGACTTTGAATCTCCGACAGGGCTATCGGGTTTTTCGTGAGTTCATCAACAGCCTCAAGGCGATTAGTAATAATCCCGGGCGACATCAGAGGTTTTTCAATAAAACTCTTGAGCAAACGCCGTCCCATAGAGGTTTTCGTGGAATCGAGCACCCACAGGAGACTGCCGCGTTTTTCTTTGGAGCGTACTGTTTCAGTGAGTTCAAGATTACGCCGCGCCGTAATATCAATAGCCATAAATTGGGTATTTGCGTAACGGTTTATAACGGTAAAACGCCCGATACAGGCTTTTTGAGTTTCATAAATATAGCCGAATAAACCGCACAGACAGGCGGTTTCGGCGGAATCGCGGACAAGAGAAAGTTCTGAAAGGTCATCTTTTGAAAATTGTTTAAGGAGAACGGTTTCGCGAAAATTTATATCAAAATCAGCGTCGCCTAAAAGGGTTGCCGCTGATTTCAAGTGTTCTTTGATGAATTTTTGGACAAGTTTACAATCGAGAAAACCCTCGTTGAAGATAATTTCAACAGGCGAAAACCGCGAAATCTCGTCTATGAGGGCGGGCTCATTGTCTTTGACAAATGAATAAGCCTCGCCGGTTGACAAATCCGCGAAAGCTACGCAAAACGACTTTTCGCGCACAAAAACGGAACAGACGTAGTTATTGCGGCTCTCGTCAAGAAGACTGCTTTCGGTGAGCGTTCCGGGGGTGACAATGCGGACGATTCCGCGCTCGACAAGCCCTTTTTCTTTGGGGTCGGTGAGCTGCTCACAGACGGCAATTAAAAAGCCCGCATCAAGCAGACGCTTTATATAGGTTTCGGCGGCGTGATAGGGTATGCCGCACATGGGGGCGCGGACGGAAAGCCCGCAGTCGCGCCCGGTTAAGGTGAGTTCAAGCTCGCGGCTGACACGAACAGCATCGTCAAAGAACATTTCATAAAAATCGCCCAGCCGAAAGAACAAAACGTGCTGAGGATGGGCGGATTTTATGTCATAATACTGCTGCATCATAGGCGAGAGTTTGCTTCTGTCAACATCATCAAGCCCCGGTAATTTAGTGTCAAAAGATTTTTCGTGTAAATTTTCCATTAATCAAAAATAAAGCGAAAGCCAAATTATAACAGTTTGTAGTTTTTTAGCCAAATGTTCGCGATTACGATTAAAAGTATTGCGGGCGGGCGGGGGCGCCCGCCCCTATTACCCAGTACCAACTAAAACTTTACAAATTGCTTAATCTTAGCTAATAAACTAAATTTTCAGAATCACCACATAGACCGCCACCATGCTGCCACAGGGGGAGAGGGGTAGGGGGTGCAGGGGGTGTAGGGGAGAGGGGGCGGCGTCACGCCTGCCACTCCGAATAGCCGCCCCCTCGCCCCTCACCCCCTGCAAGACATTCAAA
>JAISHV010000063.1 GCA_031262495.1 Ruminococcus sp. | reverse complement strand
TTTTTTTTTTTTTTTTTTTTTTTTCTTGGGGGGGGGGGGGGGGGGGGGGGGTTATTTGGGGGCCGGCAGGCGTGACGCCGCCCCCTCTCCCCTACACCCCCTGCACCCCCTACCCCTCTCCCCCTGTCGAAGCGAATACCTCTTCCGTAGGGGGCGATGTCCACATCGCCCCGCATACCCCATTCTAAAACGCAATGCGTGTTCCTATAAACGCGGCGTTCATTATCTGTCTTCTGTCCTCTCGCCTCTGTCCTCTATGTAGGGGCGGATGGCAATCCGCCCGCAATGTTTCGATGGTCAAGTTTTTCGTTTAACGTGGTACAACAATAGAAAGAATAATATGGAACTATGGTTTTCTGAGCCGCATACGCGGGATGTTAAATTATCTGTTCGGGTTGACAAACATTTATATACCGAAGTCACGGAGTTTCAGCGCATTGATGTGTTTGAAAGCCCTGAATTCGGGCGTTTTCTGACCCTTGACGGATATATAATGCTTACTCAAAAGGATGAATTCATCTATCACGAGATGATAGTCCATGTGCCTATGGCGGTGAATCCCGATATAAAAAAAGTCCTTGTTATCGGCGCGGGAGACGGCGGAACAATCCGCGAACTTACTCGCTATAACACGATTGAATACATTGATGTCGCCGAGATTGACGGGCGTGTGGTTGAAGTCTGCAAGGAGTTTTTGCCGCAAACAGCCTGCGGCTTTAATGACGAACGTGTGTTTTTGCATATTGAAGACGGACTTAAGTATGTCCGCTCAAAAGAAGATGAATACGACCTCATTATCGTTGACAGTACAGACCCTTTCGGTCCGGGCGAGGGACTTTTTACCGCCGAGTTCTACGGCAACTGCTCAAACGCCCTCAATTCAAACGGAATCCTTATTAATCAACACGAAAGCCCCTTTTATGACAACGACGCGAAAAATTGCCAGCGCGCCCACCGCCGAATAAGCGAAATGTTTAACACCGCCGAAGTCTACCAACTCCATATCCCGACTTATCCGTCAGGGCATTGGCTCTTCGGGTTCGCTTCCGATAAATTTAAACCGACAGAGTTTGATGCTGAAAAATGGAATAATTTAGGTCATGTGACACATTATTATAATACAGATATTCATGTTGGGGCATTCGCACTTCCGAGTTATGTTAAACAATTGCTTAGATATTCATATTAAAATTTTTTAGGAATTAAAAATGCAAAACAACGCCGTCTGCAATTTCATAGGCTCAAAGCTTGACAATTACAACAACTCAAAAGCCGTCATTTTCGGTATACCCTTTGACGGCACTACTTCATACCGCCCGGGAACGCGTTTTGCACCGAATTTCATTCGCCGCGAAAGCTTCGGTATTGAAACCTATTCGCCCTATTTAGACCGCGATTTAGAGGAACTTGAATTCTATGATTGCGGCGATTTGGAGATACCTTTCGGCGATACAAAAGGCGTACTTTCAGAAGCCGAAATTTTCGCCGACAAAATTTTCAGTGACGGGAAAATCCCTGTAATGCTCGGCGGCGAACATCTTGTAACATTGCCTGTAATTAAAGCTGCCGTAAAAAAATATCCCGATTTATATGTAATTCACTTTGACGCGCATACCGATTTACGCGATGACTATTTAGGGAATCCTCTATCCCACGCTTCTGTTATAAAAAGGGTTTCTGAGTTTATAAGTCTTGACAAGATTTATCAATACGGCATCAGAAGCGGCACTAAACAGGAATTCGACCTTGCTTTGCATCTGCATAAATTTGACGTAAACGGCGTTGAAGAATTTATAAAAGCCGCCGGAAATCACCCTGTCTATATTACAGTAGATTTGGATGTACTTGACCCGTCGGTTTCCCCGGGGACGGGCACTCCCGAAGCGGGCGGCGTTACTTTCCGTGAGCTTCATGCGGCACTCCGAAAACTTTCGGGGCTGAATGTGATAGGCTTTGATTTGGTTGAATTGTCGCCGCCATATGACCCAAGCGGGATTTCAACCGCTTTGGCTTGTGTTACCTTGCGTGAAATGCTGTTGATGTATACTGTTCATAAATAAATTTTAACCAATGTACTTGTCTGAAAGATTTCTATTGCCAAAAAACAGAGCCTATACGAAAGATATGAAATACAAAATTATAAAACGCGGAAAGCGGCGGAAGTCTTTATTAAAGAGCACCGAAATATCTGCGCATATACCCGAAATCGGCGAAATTAAAGCTCAGATTAATGCGCCTGAAATAAAAATCCCCGAAAAGAAAACGTTTAAAAAACTCATTAAACTGCTCACAGATGATGTTCATTTTCTGCTGATAAAATTTTTTATCCGCTGGGCTTTGATAGCTGTACCCTGCGGGGTATTTGTCGGGGCAGTTATTACGTTTTTCCGGGCGGCTGTTATCGAAGCTAACGCTTTCAGAGCCGACCACCGCACGTTAATGCTTTGCCTTTTGCCTTTGGCGGGGCTTGTGATTGTATTTTTATACCGCAAAGCGGGATTTGACCATGACACAGGCACAAATGATATGATTTACGCGGCGCATGAGGGTATAAAAACCGTAAAGAAACATAAAGCACCGATTGTCTTTGCGGCGACGATTCTAACGCATATCTGCGGCGGTTCAGCCGGGGTTGAGGGGGCATCGCTTCAAGTAGGCGGCGGCGTGTTAGAACCGGTATCGGTTTTTTTGAAATTCGGTAAAAACGACTCCGCAACACTTATGATGTGCGCTATATCGGCGGCATTTGCCTCACTGCTCGGTGCACCGATCGGTTCGGCGGTGTTCGCTATAGAAGTGTCAATCATAGGCTCAATTCAATATGCGGCGTTAATCCCATGTGTTTTCGCTTCACTCTCGTCATGGGGTATTACAAAACTTTTAGGGCTGGGCAGAGAGTCATTCACTCTGCTTGAAGTACCGGCGGAATTTGAACCGCGTTATATCGCAGCAGTAATAGCACTGGGAGCAGTCTGTGCGGCAACGGCTATAGTGTTTTGCCGCTCAATTGAGGGCTGTCATATTATTTGGGAGAAATTCTTTAAAAACCCCTATATCAGGATAGCGGTCGCGGGTGTAGTTATAGCCGGACTGATTCTGCTTTTGGGAACGGATATTTACAGCGGCGCGGGATATAAGGCAATGGACGAGATGTTCCTTATTAAAATGCCGATTTACGTGTTTGCGGTTAAGATTGCATTGACGAGTATGACACTCGGAGCAGGTTTTAAGGGCGGAGAGATTTTGCCGACATTTTTTATCGGCGCGGCAGTAGGTTCGGCATTGTCGGGGGTATTCGGCTTGTCGGTATCTTTAGGCGCGGCGATAGGTTTCACGGCGGTATTTTGCGGCGTAACGAACTGCCCGCTCGCTTCACTTATTTTGGGAGCTGAAATGTTCGGCGGAACGGGGATTATGTATCTCGGCACGGCGATTTTTGTAAGTTATCTGCTGTCGGGATATGAAGGTTTATATTCAGCACAGGTTTTTTATCAGAAGAAAATGAAATTGCGCCGGTATGGGAAAGAGAAATTTTTAAGGGCACGGAAGAAATCGAATTAATACATGGAGAAAAAACAATGGTAATCTTAGACGAACTCAAGGTTGAGCTTGAGGGTTATATGAAGAATATGAAGGAAATGAGAAAAATCCTTGATATAGACAAAGCAGGAGAAAAAATAAAAGAACTTCAGGCGCAATCCGCACAGCCGGGCTTTTATAACGACAGGGCGAATTCCGCCGCCGTTATGAAAGAAATACGTGTTTATGAAAACCGTATCGAAAACTATAACCGTATGATGCAGAAGCTTGAAGATACTTACACAATGGTAGAAATGGCGATTGAAGAGGGTATAGACGACGAAAATGACGAAACCGTAAACGAAGTCAAACTCGATACAAGACGTTTCGCCAAAGAATACGACAGTCTCAAACTCTCAACGCTCCTGACAGGCGAATATGATTCCAACAACGCCATTATCACATTCCACGCGGGCGCAGGCGGCACAGAGGCACAAGACTGGGCGCAAATGCTCTTTCGTATGTATAATATGTGGGCAGACCAACACGGCTATAAAACAACAACGTTAAACTATTTAGACGGCGAAGAAGCGGGGCTGAAAACCGCCTCATTGCTTGTTGAGGGGACGAATGCCTACGGATTTTTGAAGTCCGAAAACGGCGTTCACAGGCTTGTTCGTATTTCGCCTTTTGACAGTTCGGGCAGACGGCATACATCGTTTGCATCACTTGAAGTAATGCCCGAAATCGGCGAATCAGACAGCAATATCGAGATACGCCCGGAAGACCTTGAGATTGACTTTTTCCGCGCTTCGGGTGCAGGCGGTCAAAAGGTAAATAAAACTTCATCAGCGGTGCGACTGACACATATTCCCACAGGGATAGTGGTGTCGTGTCAAACCCAGCGCTCACAGTATCAGAATAAAGACTACGCGATGAAAATGCTTATTTCAAAACTCGTAGAAATAAAAGAACGCGAACATTTAGACAAAATCGAAGACATAAAAGGTGTTCAAAAAGAAATAGCATGGGGCGCACAAATCCGCTCATACGTCTTTATGCCCTACACTTTAGCCAAAGACCACAGAACAGGCGTAGAAAACGGCAATATAAACGCCGTCATGGACGGCGATTTGGATTCTTTTATTAATGGATATTTGACGGCACTCTCTCATGGAGAAATAACATAGAAGTTAGAGGTTAGATTATGTAGGGGCGGGCGCCCTCGCCCGCCCGCATTCTCATAAATGCTTTATTATCATCTGACAAACTGGATTTTTATAATATACGATTTATCATCCTAAGGCATAGTATTTTTGATAGTGCGGGCGGGCGTTGTAGCGTTGCTACGTGGCGCATCCGCCCCTACAGGACATTCATATCGTCATTTATAATCTTTCAATCTTCGTGATATTCCCCTTCAAATGCTCATAAAAGCTGACTGTACCGAGTGTCAAAACCTCATCGGCGAGCTTGTCCGTATCTACGATAAATTCAAGCACATTCGCACATGGTTTGCCGTCCTGTTTAGCAGGGGTATACATCTTTTCGGGGTCTGTGTGTGCGTCGTCTTTAATGTCGCCTGTCATGACGGTGAAAATGCTCCCTGTCTCAAGTGTTATACGGAAACGCTCACCGACTGATGAGGCATAATACGTTCCCATAGCGACAAGATAATCCTCTTCAATCCGCCTTAAACCATGCTCGTCAGTATAGGCATTCAGGCGGTATTCCCATTGAGGAGCTGTCTTGTCCGTTATAGCTTTATAGGACATAAATGCTTTGAAATCGCTTTCAAGTTCGGGAATTTCAAGCGCAATCCCCGGCGGTATACTTTCAGGTTCATTTATTTCGGGGGGCGGGGTGTATATTTTGTGAATAACAGGCGGCTGTGCTTTTTTAGGCGGGCTTGATAAAAATACATCAGGCTCTTTTATTATAACATTTATAGGTTTAATTTCGGTGAATTCAGGGAAAGATGGCATCTTTTCAGGTGTATTAAAAGTAGATTCGGCGATAAAACGGTTTATTACGCAAAAACCTAACAGTGAAAATACTATGAATATTTTTTTTATTACACTTGTCTTCGCGGTAGCTATATGAATCACCTCTGAATATTATTATACTATTAAAGCATATTTATTTTGTAAGGTAATTATTCCCATATTGTAACCATCCTAAACGCGATCCGGAAATTGTAACCAAACTGTAATAATAAATTTTTAAAAAATGCTTGACAGATTATATTATATACTGTATAATATAAAAAAGAAACCTTAAGGAAGTAGATTTATGATTTTTAATGTAAGTTCGGCATTGCTTGATGCATTGGTATTGTCTGTAGCACAAAAGTCTGACACATACGGATATAAAATTACGCAGGAGATACGTTCGGCTATTGAAATGTCCGAATCGACGCTCTATCCTGTTCTTCGCAGACTCCTCAAATCTGATGCTCTTTCGTCATATGACAGGGAGTATATGGGCAGAAACAGGCGGTATTATAAAATTACACCCTACGGCAGCGAATTACTCGAAAAATACCGTGATGAGTGGGAGAATTTTAAAGAACGCATCGGGGATGTTTTAAATGAATCCGACGGAGGTGAGAACCTTGAACAGACAGCAGTATTTGGATGAAGTCCGTCAGCAGTTGTCCGCTTTGCCGTCTGATGAAATTGACCTTGCGCTGAAATTCTATGAGGAATATTTCATTGAGGCGAATAACGACGAAGCGGTTATCGAGGAACTCGGCAAACCCTATCATTTAGCAAAAAGTATTTTAAGCGAACAGTCGGCTTTCTCGCGCAGTGCTATTTATATGCACCACAAACAACAGCGTCAGGCAGTCCCCCAAAGCATTTTCGCAGGTGTCGCCGAAAAGGAAATTTACCCCGAAGTAAAAACCGTACCGACAGTCAGCCTTAAAAAGGATGAACCCGCCGACCCGGATTCGCGGATACCGTCAGAATATATATCCAAAAGAGCATTTATAATAAGCATGACGGCTATAATAAGTTTTGCGGTGATGGTTATTGCAATAATAGCAATTCTCGGTAAATACGGCGTGCTCGGTGTGCTCGACTAACAGTAAAACAGAAATATTTCGGCTTTTTGCCGTATGAATGGAGTGTTATTTTTAAAATGAAAAAATTAATGAAAAGTCAGACCAATAAAACAATCTGCGGCATATGCGCAGGTTTTGCGAATTATTATAACGTAGACCCCGTACTCGTAAAAGCGATTTATGCGGCAGCGACAATTATTACAGGGTTTATCCCCGGGATTATCGCTTATCTCGTGTTGGCGGTGATTATTCCATATGAACAATAGAGGTAAGACGTTAGAGGTTAGATGTCAGATTTTGTAGGGGCGAACTTTGTTCGCCCGCGCCTACGGAAACGAATGCCCTGTTTATTGAAAACAGGGCGTTCGTTTATTATAATTGCATCTTCTACGCGGTGAGCATTGTGACGGTCAGAAAGACTTTCATCGCGAATTAACCGGCGGGTTGCCCGCCTATAAGTCTAACGAAATCTTATGAATTTTCATTAACCTATGGTTAACGCCTGACCTTGTCAGCGGTACGCTTGTCATTTCGCCTAATTCTTTTAGCGAAACATCGGGGTTTTCGAGGCGTAAGTCGGCTATTTCGCGAAGACCCGGGGAAAGGAATTCCCGCCCCTTTAGTTTAAAAATCCGCTCAATATCTTCTATTTGTTTGACACCCGCCGATAAAGCGCGTTCTATATTTGCCGAATCACAGTTGGCAATGCGGTTGGCTTTATTTACTACATCTTTAAAAACTTCCGTGTTCATAAATTCAAGTGCCGCCTCCGACAACCCGATATAAGTCAGAAAATCCCCTATGGACTCGGAGTCTTTCATATAAACCGTAACATATGTTTTGCGCTTTAAACGGCGGAGTTTACTGCCCCAATAAAGACCCGTCAAAAGCTTACAGAAGATATCGGCGGTTTCTGCTTTTTTAAATGAAAATTCTAAATGATAGCCGTTTTTAGGGTTCGACAGCGACCCCGCGGCACAAAATACACCGCTTATAAAATCGTCGGACATTACACCCGTGATTAAGTCATAGTCCGGGAATCCTTTATAATTGTAAGCTTTAATTAATGCTTTAGAGGCTTCGGGCGAAACCTCAATTTTGAAAAGCTCTGTACCGTTGCTTTTGGCGGTTTGTGTAACACTTAATGCGTCTTTGAACCCCGAAATATGTTGAACGAGTGTTTCAAAGAGTTTTCTTGTATCATTGTTTGAGGTTTTGAATATGGTTTTCTCTTCCGTGAATACTTTAAGACAACACAAAATGCCGTAGAGAAACAGAAACTTTGAATGATTGCTTCTGAAACCTCTGCGGCAAATCTCCGATTTGATTTTTTGTGAAAAACTGTCGTTCATTTTCTTTCAATATCCCGATGAACAGTCATACAGTGATAGCCCTCATCAATAATAAACTTTGACAAGAGTTCTGCGAATGTGACCGAGCGGTGTTTTCCGCCTGTACAGCCGAAAGCTATAATAAGCGAACTTTTGCCCTCTTTGAGGTAAAGCGGCAGCATAAATTTTATCAGGTCTGTGAGTTTATCAAGGAGTTTATAAGAATTATCCGATTTCATAACATAGTCGCGAACAGACTCATCAAGCCCTGTTTTGTGTTTGAGTTCGGGTATATAAAACGGATTCGGTAGACATCTTACGTCAAAAACCACATCCGCTTCAACCGAAATGCCGTATTTAAATCCGAATGATGTGACTTTTACAGTCATGCTTTCGGTAGGGTTTTTAAGGAGCAGCGCGTTAACGGTCTCTTTGAGCCCTGCTACATTGAGTTCTGAGGTGTCAATATAAAAGTCGGCATATTCGCGTATGTCATTTAGAATTCCGCGTTCGCGGTTTATAGCTGTTTCTATTGTGCCGCCGCTCTCTAAAGGATGGCGGCGGCGTGTTTCTTTATAACGTCTGATTATAACATCATCCGCCGCATCAAGAAACATTATCTTTGTGTCAATGCCGCTGTCTTTTAAAAAATCTATGCTGTTTTTAATATCCGAAAAAAGTGCTCCGCCGCGAATATCAGTGACGATGGCTATTTTATTCATAGCCGCCGAACCTGTCGCCGCGACATCACGGGCGATTTCGGCGAATTTGGGTATAAGCTGAGGCGGAATATTATCTATACAATAATATCCGTTATCTTCAAGCACATTCAGTGCACCCGATTTCCCCGAACCGGACATACCGGTCATAATTAAGAATTTTATCTTTTCCGTAAATATATCCCTCCGAGCCCTCCGATTATTCCGGCAGAAATTTCAGTCCCAAAATATCGGCTCAGGCTCAAGTGTTACGCCGCTGCGGGCTTTCACTTTTTCAATTACAGCGGACATTAAGTCTTTTATATCAGAAGCGGTTGCGCCGCCTGTGTTTATAATAAATCCGGCGTGTTTTGTGCTCACTTGTGCACCGCCGATTTTTAAGCCTTTGAGTCCTGTATCATCAATTAAAGCAGAAGCGAAATTCCCCTCGGGGCGTTTAAATGCGCTCCCGGCACTGGGGTATTCAAGCGGCTGTTTTTGTTTGCGGCGGTTTAAAAAGTCGGTCATCCGCTCTGAAATTTGTTCGGATTCGCCTTTTATAAGTTTAAGTTTGATGCTTGAAATAATATTTTTATTGGTCTTAAAATTACTGCTGCGATAAGAGTAACCGCAATCGTCTTTAATGTAATTCGTCATAGTTGAATCGGGCTTTAACGCCGAAACACTTATAATCAAATCTGAAATTTCAGTTCCGTACGCTCCCGCATTCATAAAAGCAGCGCCGCCTATTGAACCCGGAATACCGTAAAGCGGTTCAATCCCTGTGAGAGAGTGACTTTCAGCCGCCTTACAAACCTCCGTAAGCGAAGCTCCCGCCTGACACATAATCACATCGCCGAATACTTTTACATCGGAAAAATCCTTCCCCATATGTAAGATAATGCGTTTCGTACCCGCGTCGGGCACTATAACATTTGAGCCGCGCCCTAAAACATAATACATATCAGGTTCTAAGGCATGAATGAGAGCGGTTAAGGTGTTGTAGCTGTTTATTTCGATAAAGAGAGGTGTTTCGCCGCCTATTTTGAATGTGTTGCAATCTTTGAGCGAGTGGTTTCTTAAAGCGCGTGCTCCGCCTGAAACGGCTATACGTTCGGCTGTATCAATAAAATTAATGGGAATCAGTCCTTAGTAAAATTATTTTAGGGTAACATAACGATTGAGATACTTTTCAAAATTTTCAAGAGATGAATTTACAACTAATTCACGGGGCATTTCTATCTGATTAAAAATATCCGCAGCACCGTCAAATTGTCCGATACGGGTATGGAAGTGGGCATCTGAATTGACAATAACCGGCACGGAATGTTCTTTGCATTTTAAAGCGAGCCTCATGTATAAAGTATATTTATCTTTTTGGGATATATAACTTTCATTAATTTCAACAAGCTTACCGCCGTCGCGAAAAGCGGGTAAAACTTTGTCGTAATCAAAAGGCGCGCCGCGGTTAGCGCAGTGACCTATTACATTCACGAATTTATTTTGAGATACGCCGAGATAAGCATCGGTGTAGTCGGTGATACCGTCAATAAGGAAGTGAACGGAAGCGATAACCCAGTCAAGGTTTTCACATTCCCACTCAGGGAAACTGATACCGCCCTCGGGGGTTATGATTGAGGCTTCAACCCCGAAAAGCATTTTCACACCGAAGAGTTCACGCGGGATAGCGCGGGGGAGATTATGAAAATGCCATAAATGCGGCGCATCCTCAGGGTCCATATAAGAATGGTTTGTTATCCCCAGATAAGAAAGCTTAGCATCAGCCGCCGCCCGCGCATTCTCTGTGACGGTAGAATAAGCATGAGTAGAAGCAATAGTATGAGTATGCGTATCGGCAACAAAATCGGTTGGAAGGTATGGTTTGAACATATAAAAATCCTTTGGAACAGAAGACAGAGGTTAGATAACAAGCAAAAAGATTTTAGCTAAAATCGGCGCGGGCGAACGAAGTTCGCCCCTACAGAACATCCCATCCAAAAGCACTGAATTTCAGCCAACAAACGAGAAATTCATAATCTTACAACTCACATCTAACCTCTAACATCTACGTTAGTATATATCCCATTTATGTATGGTATCTTTTTTATCAACGTCGAGACCGAGGCTGTCGAGGAGTTCTTGGGCGGCATTGTAGCCCATTTTTTTCTGGCGGTTGTTCATAGCGGCTACTTCGAGGATAACGGCTAAGTTACGCCCGGGCTTAACGGGGATTGTGGCACAGGGGACTTTTACGCCCATGATTTGCGTGTATTCGTTGTTGAGTCCCATGCGGTCGTATACTTTTTCGGAATCCCATGACTCAAGTTCAATAACGATGTCGATTTTCTCGGTAACTTTAACTGCACCCATGCCGAAAAGACGGCGGGCGTTTACAATACCGACACCGCGGATTTCAAGGAAATGCCTGATATTTTCGGGCGATGAGCCTACAAGACTGATATTTGAAACGCGGCGTATTTCAACAGCATCGTCGGCGACAAGCCTGTGACCGCGTTTTATAAGTTCAACCGCTACTTCGGATTTACCGACGCCCGATTCGCCCAAAATGAGCATACCCTCGCCGTAAACCTCAATCAAAACGCCGTGGCGCGTTATGCGCTGGGCTAAATGGAGATTCAAAAATGCAATGAGTGCCGCCATAAAGCCCGATGTGCCCTCTTTAGTGCGCAGAAGCGGAACACCGTATTTCGCGGCTAAATCGCTCATTTCAGGGAAAAAGGGCAGTTCTCTTGTGATAATGAGAGCGGGGATTTTAGTCCCGAAAAGCATTTCAATGCGTTCTGTGCGTACGTCTTCTTCGAGGGTAGCAAGGTATGCAAACTCAGTTTTACCGAGTATTTGTATACGGTCGTTTGAAAAATATTCATAAAAGCCCATGAGCTGTAAGCCCGGGCGGTTCATATCGGTTTGCGAAATATTAATCTTTGAACTGTCCATAGGCAAAAATGCTGCTTCTAATTCAAAGTGATCTATAATTGCCTTAAGCGGAACGCTGTATCTTCTATCGGACATTATGTTTTACCTTTTTTTAATCGAAAAATACTATCATATCATTATACACTATTCATACGAAAAAATCAATCATTTTCCGAAATTCTTTTAATTTTTAACTGTTCTCTTTAAAATCATCCGAATTTTCTAATTTGAGAATACGGGAAATGCCTTTTTCCTGCATAGTGACACCGTAGAGGATATCTGCTTCGTCCATAGTGCCTCGGCGGTGGGTAACACATATAAATTGTGTGCTTTTTGTAAATTTTCGCAGATATCGGGCATATTTCACAACATTGATATCATCCAAAGCGGCTTCAATTTCATCTAAAACGCAGAAAGGCGACGGCTTAACGGTGAGGATTGCGAAATATATGGCGATTGCCACAAACGCCTGTTCGCCGCCCGAAAGAAGCGATAATGATTTTATAACCTTGCCCGGGGGAGCGACAAAAATTTCAATACCTGATTCAAGGATATCATCGGGGTCAGTGAGGGTGAGTTCGGCTTTGCCGCCGCCGAAAAGTTCTGTGAAAATGCGCTTGAAATTGGTATTAATTTCATAAAAGCTGTCGGCGAAAAGGGTCTTCATATTATCGGTGAAGTCGGCTATCAGGCGGAGGAGTTCTTTCTTTGAAATCTCTAAGTCGTCGATTTGCCCTTTTAAGAAATTATACCGCTCACTGACTTCCTTATATTCCTCAATGGCGGCTAAATTCACTACACCGAGGTCTTTTATACTGTTTTTAAGGCGGCGGAGTTCGCTTTGTGCTAAGTTCATATCCGCTATGGGACGGGCTATAGAGCGGGCTTCTGTCGGGTAAATCCCGTAGCTTTCGGACATATTTTTTGTGATATTATCAATACTCGTTTGAATGGAAATTTGCCGTTCTTCAAGGTGAACGCCCTCTTTTGAGAGGGTTTCGCGTTTGTCTGAAAGTTGGCGCGAAAGGGTGCGGTTTTCGTTAATTTTGCGTTCTGTTTCGTTTTTGTCGTTCCCGAGTTCACTAATCCGCAAGGTAATACGGTCGGTCTCTTCGGTGATATCTTCTGTGTCTTTTTTGCGTTTTTCGATGTAATCGCGTTTTTCGTTTATTAAAACGCGCTGACTATCAATCGCGGCGGTGAGTTCAAAGGCTGAATCGCCTATCTTGCGGCATTGTTCTTCTAAGTTTAAAATTTCCGCATTAAGGCTCTCGATATCTTTACCGCACTCTGCCTGACGGAGTTTACATTCCGAAATTTTTTCCGAAATAGCTTCGCGCTGACGAACAAGTTCAGCTGAAACAGGACCTTGTTCATTCAGCTCTTTTTCAAGTATTTCAACATTCTTGTCTGTCGCGGAGAGTAATTCGTCAATCCCCGAGAGGGTTTCTTCTGCCTTTTTAGTTTCGGCGCGGATATTCTCCAAACGTTTGATTAAGGCATCGCGGTTTTCTTCTGATTTGGCTTTCAGCGAGTCTGTACGTCTGATTTCAGAATCAAAACGAATAAGGTCGCTTTCGGCAATGCGAACCGCATCTTTTGCGCCCTCAATGTCGAATTCCATCTTGCTCGCTTCGTCCGTGAGCGAAACTACGGAACGTTTTTTCTCTTCAAGCAAAGCAGTTCCGGATGAAATTTCGGCGTTCAGTTTTTCTATATCATTTTTGCGCGTTAAAATACCGGAGGATTTATTCTGTGAGCCGCCTGTGAATGAACCGCCGGCATTTATAACCTGACCGTCTAAAGTCACTATTTTAAAACGGTATCCGAATTTCTTCGCCGCTCCCGCTGCTGTATCTAAATCCTCAAAAACGGCAATACGCCCGAGGAGATTTCGCGCAATACCGTCATAGCGGCTGTCACAGTCAACTAAATTTACAGCTAAGTCAATGAACCCGTCTTCTCCGTCGGGTTTTTCGTTTAAGATATTGCCTTTGACAGAGGTTATGGGCAGGAATGTCGTACGCCCGGCGTGTGTCTCTTTGAGGTGGTTTATACAGCGTTTGGCTGTTTCTTCGTTTTCGACGATAATGTTTTGTAAAGCCGCGCCGAGGGCTGTTTCAATCGCGGTAGTGTATTCTTTCGGGACGGATAAAATTTCGCCGACTGAACCGCATATACCGCTGATGGCGTGTGTTCCGCGCAGTTTAAGTATTGCCCTTGAAGCCGGCGCATACCCCTCCATGTTACGCTCTAAGTCTGTCAGGAGTTTCACGCGCTGTTGTTTTTCTGAAAGCGAAAGGCGGGTGTGCTCAAAATCAGCTTTCGCCGCTTCAAGTTTTGCGCGTTTTGAAGACAGCAGTTTATAAAGCCCGGCAGAACGGTTTTTGAGTTCCTCCATTGTGACTTCTATAGAAACTTTTGATTCCCTTAAATCGGCGTTTTCTTTTTCAAATTCTGAAATTTCGGCTTTGAGTGCTTCAATTTGCCCGTCTGTCTCCGAAATACGCATATTAGCCGATTGTAAAACCTCCTCCGCATTGCTTTTTTTAAAGCGTAATTCAGAACGCTCTAAAATGGCTTTGCTTAAGTTTGAATTTACTTCCGCGTATTGTGCATCGACGGTTGCGCGTTTGACAGAAATTTCCTCAATTTCTGTGTGCATAAGTATTTCAGCGTTTTTGAGGGCTTCGATATCCGCTTCTTTTTCGCGGATTTTACCGAATTTCTGTTCTATAACATCACGTGACGTAATACCTGAGCTTTCGTTTTCGCGGAGACGGTCTTCAAGCTCTTTTATACGTTCTTCGGCGTGTTTTATGTCGTTTTCGGCTACCGCACAGTCGGCTTCAATCTGTGAGTTAGCCTTGCGGCGTTCGGCAATTTCAACCCGCAGTTTTTCGCGGGCTATACTTATTTCCTGTGAGTTTTTAAAGAGTTCTTCATTTTCGGCTTCAAGACGATCCATTTCGGATGACGTGTTTTCGTAGTATGACTTATTTACTAAGATTTCGTCGGCGTTTTCCTTTTGTGAAACGTTTAAGTTATCAAGCTGAGTTATCCAGACGGAGGTTTCAAGGGATTTCTTTTGTTCTTCAAGGAGAATGAACTCACGTGCTTGTTCTGATTGTTGTTTTAAGGGTTCAACGCGGATTTCGAGTTCGCCTATAATATCGCGCAAACGCACTAAATTATCTTCAGCGCGCCCGAGTTGCCGCTGACTTTCGTCGCGTTTAAAACGGAGTTTGGCAATCCCGGCGGCTTCTTCAAAGATTTCGCGGCGTTCGGAGGATTTGCCCGAGACAATTTCAGCTACGCGCCCCTGACCGATTATTGCATAACCGTCACGCCCCAGCCCCGTGTCCATAAAGATTTCAACCACATCGCGCAGACGTGCCGACGAACCGTTTATCAGATATTCAGACTCGCCGGTGCGGTGAAGCTTTCTTGTAACCGATAAAAGCCCCGTGGGAATACCTCTGATTTCGCCGCTGTGGGCGATATTCAGAGTGACCGAGGCGTAACCCATAGCGCGGCGGGATTGTGTTCCCGCGAAGATTACGTCTTCCATCTTACTGCCGCGAAGGGTTTTAGACGATTGTTCGCCTAAAACCCATCTTACGGCATCGCCGATATTTGATTTTCCGCTGCCGTTCGGTCCGACAATCCCTGTTATACCTTTGTCGAACGAGAGTTTTATCTTGTCGGGGAAACTCTTAAACCCTTGAATTTCAATTGATTCTAAATACATTTTTTTATTATAACTTTAAATTTCCACACTAATATTTTATGTTTTTTTGTGAATGTCACGTTTGAATGTCAATATGAATGTCATATGAATGTCGTGAATGTCACGTTTGCATGAACTTGTCAGGGGTAAGGGGGAAGGGGGCGGCAATAGCGGTGGTAATAACACGCCGCCCCCTTCCCCCTCACCCCCGACACCCCCCTCCCCCATCCCCCTTAGCGGCATGGAGGTATTCGTTTAGTGATTTTGAATTTCTATTTCAACGCACTAAGCGTATTTATTTCGATAGTTGAATCGGCTTTAACTGTTAAGTCAATGCCCATTTGTGAAAAATAAATCCTATTCATATTCTTATGTCCCAAAACCTTTGAAACATCAGACGGATTGCATTTTACGGTTAATTCTGAAATGCCCTCTGTAACCATAGTTTCAAGCCGTTTTCGCATAATAAGCGATTGTACTATCTCACCGAAAGCCGGGTGAAAATACCCGCCGGTGATTTTTTCTTTGTCAATGTCGGAGTGAAGCCCCATTCGTATTACGCGAATGTTTGCGCTGTCCGTTATTTCCTGAATTTCGGCGCAAAGCAACGCCATTTCGTCTATACCGTAAGGCTTAAATTCGCCGTTTTGAAAAAGCCTGTCAAGTTCTGTCCCGCGAAGTACTACAGTCGGGTAAACCCTCACGGTGTCTGGTTTCATTGCGGCAATCTGTTTCGCCGTAAATAAATCCGTTTCGTGTGTTGAACCAAACATCCCCGTCATCATCTGCATACCGATTTCGCAGTTTAAATCAGTTTTCAGATTTTCGATCGCCGTTTGTGCATCTTGCAGTCCGTTTTCACGTCTGCCGTTTTTGCGGCGGACTTCTTCATCAAAGGATTGTATACCCAGTTCTACGGCTGAGATTTTATGTTTACTTAAAAATGCTGTCTGCTCACGTTTTAAAAAATAAGGGTCTGTGGAAATGCGAATTCCGCGCAAATTATACCGCTCGGTAAACTCATCCGCAACCTCAAGGAGCGGTTCTGTGACACAGCGTGGCAAAGCCGTGAAACTCCCGCCGAAAAACGCAATTTCGGCATTTTCCGGCGATGAAATTTCAGAGCAAGCAGTGTCACAGAGGGCATTTATATCCTCTGCGGTCGGCATCTTTTCCTTTTTTGAAATAATATGCTGATCGCAGAAGATACAGTGCCTGTCACATCCCGCGTTTGGTAAAAATATGGAGATATTTGCGTGTTTAATTTTGCTCATTAAAGTTTTTATTAGTCGGTATATGCCATCAAAGCATCAATAAGCTCGGGGAATTTAAGCTGACTTGCAGTACGGTCTAAAATACCGAAGATTTCGCCGTTACCGGAGAACGCGCCGTTATCCCACCAAACAGTGGAAATACCGAGACTGCGTGCTTTAGCGGTATAATAAGCCGCGAAATCAACACGTGCCTGTAAGTTACCGTCACGGTCAACCGCACCCCATTCGCCGATTACTACAGGAATACCTTTTTCAACGAACTTGAAGTAAAGGTTTTCCATAAAGCTGTTTATAGGATTGGTGTCGGCACTGTTGTCAACAGAGAAATTGGGGTTGCCCGGCTGGGGAGCTAATGCGAAATTATAGGGTGTATATTCGTGAACGGAGAGGATAATGCGGTTATCTGCCGTATCAGTCGGCAATTCAAATGCATCAAGCATAGCATTTCCGGCTTTAGCTGTAGCGGACGGAACCATCAGATAACGGGTTTTGTTGTTTTCATGTTCGGAAGCACGAATGATATCAACAAATGTTTGGTTGTGAGCCATAACACAATTTAAAATGTCAAGCTGTTCTTCAACCGATGTATTAAGTATGTTCCACTCGGAGGGTGTGCCGGAAGCACGCGGCTCGTTGATGGATTCAAATATAAGTTTTTCGCCGTAGTCGCCGAATCTGTCTGCAAGCTGTGTCCAAATGCTTGTAATATATTTATCGGTTGACTCAAAGAATTCACTTGTCGGGTAGTAGTATCCCTTTATGTTGTCGTGGTGAATGTTGAGAATAATATACATATCCTCTTCATAAATCAGGTCAATAACTTCCTGAACGCGGTCAAGCCATTGCAGTGAAATGGTGAAATTTCCGTCTTCATCGGCGATAACATGGTTATGCCAGCTAACCGGCACACGGATTGTGTTAAAGCCGGCATTTTTAATAGCTAAGATATTCTCTTTTGAGGTTTTCGGTGCGCCTGTCCAAGAGGTTTCATAGTTCAGTTCGGTATCGGGGTTAAATGCGTTGCCGTCATTGGCATCAAATGTGTTTCCTAAATTCCATCCGACTTTCATATCTTTTACAAGCTCCAATGCAGGATTCATAGTGATTTCGGGTGCGTCAATATTGAGTTCGGGTACCATATCAGAGATTTCGGGTTCGGTTACGGCAGGTTCGGTTTCGGGAGCGGCGGTTGTCGTAGTTGCTTCTGCGGCGGGTTCGGTTGCAGCCGCTGTTGTTGTTGTCGTCGTTGCGGCGGTAACTTCCGCGTCTGTAGGGGTAGTGTCGTTACAAGATGTAATCGTTACCAATGTAAGCAACAGGGCAAAAATAGACGTTATGATTGAGCGTCTCTTGCGTTTTTTATGATTCACAGTAAAATTTCCTCCGTAATAACAGATTTTAAAAATCTGCAACATTTAATTTACATAGTGATTATACCACATAAAAGTTTCTCTGTCAATGGGATTTTAGAATTTTACAATTCCATAATATTCATACGTTTATACACTCATTTAGAATATTTTGTGAAAATTTTATTGGTATATTGACTTTTCGTCAACTTTGCGGTATAATATTACTATAAATCGAATACACTCTAAGCTTATTACTCATTATTTCTTAACAATAAATTATCTGTGGGATAAAAAATGGAAAATACAGAAATCGACATCCGAAAAGAACGCCTGAAAGACTTATTAAACGACGGATATGTCACAAGCTACCTTAACGGGGTATTTACTCTGATAAGAAACATAGTCGGGTATACCTCATCTGTAAATGATTTCGTAAACACTGAACTAAAAAAATCAACGCCGAATATAAAAGCGATTACGGCTGTTTTAAGCGAATCAGATGATAGAATGACAGACCTTTTAGCATCAATAATTGATGCACATCAGCTTATTTATAACGCCGAAGAAAAACTTCCGCCGAAGGTTGTCTCTTTATCTGAAACGGTTGAAAGCATTGCAGGAAAGATATCGTCAATTCTTCTGGGGCAAGTTATAATTAAGACAAACATAGAAGCCGGCATATACGCCGAGATACAAAAAACCTCACTGGAAATAATCATAACCGATATTATTGACGAAATGATGAAAAATCCCGAAAGACCGAGCGAAATAGAAATAACACTGAGTCTCACCGGCACTGATGATAAAAACGCTTTGATAGCTGTCACCGGTACAAGCGTAACGCTGACAAATGCATTAAAAAATATGGTATTCCCTCACAGCGATACGGCTGAAATTATGTATCTGCCTACATTTCAGGCGGCTTTTACAGAACAATTCTGTAAAGTCACAGGCTGTGAAATAAAAAGCGACGGCAAACATTACACCATAACACTACCATGCTGTGAAGCCCCCGAACCCGCGACTATATGCTCCAATAAAGTCTTTGAATTCAACAACATAAGATTCTCCCCCGCCTCAGTCAGACTGAGAAAATATTCAGGGAAAAAGAGATACTAACACAGAACACAGAACACAGAAATCAGAGGTCAGAGGACAGAAATCAGATTATGAACGCCCGGTTTTTGATGAAAACCGGGCGGTGTTTTGTTATATGATTTTGTAGGGGCGGTGCACCTCGTAGCGCGGCTACCTCGCCCGCCCGCATATATCCAAAACGTATGATTTTAGGATAAAGAAAAAATTAAATAGTTTGCGGTTATGAAAAGCGAAGCAATTTAGAGTGTGCGGGCGGGCGAGGGCGCCCGCCCCTACAGAATAGGGTTTCGCTCCCACAGGGGGGAGAGGGGTAGGGGACGTGCATAGCACTAACAAGTTAGTGCGGGGGTGTAGGGGAGAGGGGCGTAGCGTTGCTACACGGCACAGCCTGCCATGTCTAAAAGCCGCCCCCTCGCCCCTCACCCCCTGCAAGACATCGAAGCCGTGACATTCATACTGACATTCAAACGCGACATTCACAGACATTCATCTGACATTCATACGACATTCAAACGTGACATTCATCTGTATTCTGTACTCTGTACTCTGTACTCTGTATTCTGTGTTTATTCTTCAAGCTGTTTCCCTAAAAATTGTGCCGCCGCCTGAATAAGATTTGTTTGTACATCAGTTACGGTTGATTTGTCGTCGGGGGATAAAAATGCTACTGCCCCTGTTACATCCCCCGCCGCTACAATCGGTGTACACGCTATTGCGGGGCGGTCGATACCCTCAACGGGGTAAACCTTTGTGTCTGACTGGGATTTATAGAAATAATTCTTGCGGTTTTCGATATATTCTTCGAGTGCCTGAGAAACGCGGCGTTCGTTGAATTCTTTTTTGCCGACTCCGGCTACGGCTACTACATGGTCGCGGTCAAAAACTACTGTCGGACAATTGGCAAGTTTTGTTATTACCTCTGCTACCTGAGCCGCATTGTCTGCCATCTCGTTTACAACAGAATATTTCTTGAAAATAACCTCTCCGTCTGCACTGGTGTAAATTTCAAGCGGGTCACCTTCGCGAATTCTCATTGTGCGGCGGATTTCTTTCGGAATAACTACGCGCCCTAAGTCATCTATACGTCTGACAATCCCTGTTGCTTTCATATTGCATTACCTGCCTTTACAGTTTTTATATTATTTTATAGAAAATTCATTTCGGATTTTCCGAAAACTTGATGTTAGTAGTAGTATTTTTTCTTGTTTAGGCAAGTTTATACATAATTTTAATTTTTTCGTTGTTGTTATATTTTGTCATAATATGCTGAAACCTGTTTTTGCGGTAATATATTAGTATTAATTGCGTTTGACAAATTATGTCATGCTTTTTGAAAAAGAATTGTAATTAAATTTATAAAAAATTCACAAAAAACACATTATTTTTGAATATGAAGTATGATAAACTATTTACATTAATATTAAATAGGTATACAGTTTAAGAAATGTACTTTGTGCAGAGAACCTAAATACATGAAAATTTCCAAATTTTTAAAGGACGAGCTGAGGTTTTTAATCCCGCGATATGTGATACTCACGTCTCTGTCGTTTTTGATTTCGGGGATTTTATGGCGGTTTGACCGGGGATTCTTGTTCGGGCTGATACTTGCCGCTGCTGCTGTTTTATGTGAAACCTGTTTATCGGCAGTGTTTGTCGAACGCGCAACACAGCGGCGACAAATTAAATCAGCAAAACGCATTATTCGTTTATCGTACATTCTTAGAATGTTTCTGTTGTGCGGTACGTTTATCTTAGCAATAGTTTTACCTTTCATAAATGAGTACGCTTTCTTTGTCGCACCGATATTCACGTATTTAATCTACACCTTTGAAGGCATAATAGGCACAGTCAAAGAACACCGCGCCGAAAAAGCCGCCAAAAATCTGTGATGATTTTGCGCCGAAAAAGCCGCGAAAAATCTGTGATGATTTTACCCCGAAAAGCCGCAAAAAATCAGTGATGATTTGTAATTAATAACATAACCGAAAATACTGCAATACTCAAAACAGTTAAAAATTTACCATGAAACTGCCGATAAGGAGGCGATGACCGAATGAATGTCACAGGACCTAAGAAGGCGATACAGATAACCGAAGATATCTTTATCTCCGAATCACTCGTAACAGGTTGGCTGATAATCATATTTTTACTTATTGTCGTACTTATCTTGACCCATGATTTAAAGAAAATCCCGACAACAAAACGTCAGGCTGCCGCTGAATTCCTTGTAAATGCGGTACATGGCTTAGTTGATGAAAACTTAGGACCCGGGAACCGTATATTCTCGCCTTATATTGCCGCTCTCGCCGCATTTATCTGGTGCGGGGCACTAATCGGGACTTTGGGCTTCCGCCCGATGGACGTTGACATAAGTGTTACGGGCACATGGGCAGTAATGACGTTTGTGATGATTACTTATGCTAATATCAAGTCAAATAAATTGTCGGGATATTTAAAAGGGCTTGCAACACCGTTGCCCATGACACCGATGAACATTCTTTCGGAGATAGCGACACCTGTATCGCTTGCCTTGCGTCTTTTTGCCAATGTCGCGGCGGGTATGCTTATATTCCAAGTGCTCTACGGCGGACTGGTTTCGGCTTCTGTATCCCTTTATAACGCGATAGGGCTTAATGTTACGGCAGAAAATTCATACTTTAACATACTTCAAGTCGGGGTTCCGGCTCTGCTCTCGTTCTATTTTGACTTCTTTGCCGGTACAATTCAAACATTCGTCTTCATTAGCCTTACAATGGCTTATATAAGTAATGCACGCGGCGGGGAAGAATAATCTTTATCAAAGCGGCAGTTTTAAGGAGAAAAAAATTATGGCACAGCTCATATCTGATGACAGCGCGGTAGTACTCGCACAGTCAATCGTTCTTGCAGGACAGGGAATCGGCGCGGGTCTCGCTATGATAGCCGGTGTAGGTCCCGGTATCGGTGAAGGCTACGCAGTAGGCAAAACCATCGAAACCATGGGCAGACAGCCCGAAATGAAAGGTACATTCCGTACAACAATGTTCATCGGATGTGCTATCGCCGAAACAACCGGTATCTACGGCTTGTTTATCGCCATTATGCTTGTGTTCACAAATCCGTTCCTCAGACTCCTCACAGGGGTACTCGGTGAATAATCTAAATCCGCAGGGAGGTCGCCGCTATGGGGACATTTGACTTTTTCTCGTTTGATCCTGTTACAATCGGCGGGACGCTTGTCAATACTTTGATAATATGGCTTATCTTCAAACGTCTGCTGTTTGATAAGGTTAATGCCATTCTACAACAGCGCAATGACGACATCGCCAAATCATACGCTGATGCCGACGCGGCAGTCAAAGATGCCGATGCAAATAAACGTCTCTACGAAGAGAAACTTCAGGACGCTAAAACCGAGTCCGCCGAAATCGTCAAAGCGGCAACAAAAAAAGCACAGGTGCGTTCGGAAGAAATCATCGCCGAAGCTAAAAACGATGCCCGTATGGCTCACGCTAAGGCGCAGGCGGATATGGAAAAAGAGAAGAAACAGACAGTTAACGCTATAAAGGACGATATATCCGTTCTTGTTGTTTCGGTTGCCGAAAAAGTCGTTAAAAAAGAAATTGATGCAAAAACACATCAAAAGCTTATTGACGATGCCATTTCGGAGCTTGAATAATCGGGTGCGAGATTTAGGAAGCCGGGGATTATTGCGGGAAACCGGGGATTATTGCGGGAAGCCGCGGGTCTGATTTTGTGAAATCGTGAAGCAAAAAAACGGCTGAAAACAATCGTTATTCTATTTTAAAGATACCCGAGGTACAATGAATGTTAAATGTAGAAACGGTTTACGCCGAGAGTTTGTTTGAAATAGCGACCGAGAACGGCAGCACAGACGAAATCTGCGCCGAAACCGAAACGATAGCAAAGATTTTAGCTAAAGAGACGCAGTATATAACACTGCTCAGTTCGCCGTCTCTCAGTAAGAGTGAAAAATGTGACTCTGTTGACAAGATTTTCAGCGGAAGAGTTTCTGACGTTTCGCTCAATTTCCTGAAAGTTTTAGCCGCTAAAAACCGGATGAAATATTACGGGAAAATAGCAGCTGAATTCAGGAAATTCTACAACAAAGCCCATAACCTCATTGATGTTACCGTGACATCGGCGACGGCTTTAACCGCCGAGCAGCGTGAAAAACTTAAAGGTAAACTCATAAAAAAATACAAAGCGACCGTAAACCTCATTGAAATAATTAATCCCGCTGTAATAGGCGGTCTCGTAATAGAAACAGGCGGCAAACGCATTGATGGTACTGTCAAAGCGAAGCTTGATACATTACAGCAAAATATTCTGACCATTAATGCTTAACAACATAGAGGTTAGATGTTAGATGTGAGAGATTAGAATTCGACGGCAACGATAAACCTTATATAGTCATAAATTTACTTAATATTAAAGTCTTTGGGAGGGGGTTCGGGGGAACCCTTTCTACAGAAAGGGTTCCCCCGAGAAATCTCCGGAAACAGGCGGTGAAAAGATGGAATTAAGACCTGATGAAATTACAGGCTTAATAAAAGAGCAGATACGGAATTTCAGCGGAAAGTTAGAGCTTTCGGATACCGGGACTGTGGTAACAGTCGGTGACGGCATAGCGAAGATTCACGGGCTTGACAAATGTATGTCGGGTGAACTTTTGTCGTTTGACAACGGCGTAACTGCGATGGCGTTAAACCTTGAGCAGGACTTTGTCGGTGCTGTTATGCTCGGCTCTGATGCTGACATAAAAGAGGGCGACACCGTAAAGCGCACGGGCAAGATTGCATCCGTGGCTGTGGGTGACGGGCTTTTAGGGCGTGTGGTTAATGCTTTGGGCGAGCCTATTGACGGCAAAGGCGAGGTTTTTTCGACACACACTATGCCTATTGAAAAAATCGCACCGGGTATTATTACGCGTAAATCGGTTGACAGACCCTTACAGACGGGTATTAAAGCTATCGACTCAATGATACCGATCGGCAGAGGTCAAAGAGAGCTGATTATCGGCGACCGTCAGACGGGCAAAACAACTATCGCACTTGATACCATAATAAACCAACGCGGACAGGATGTTATCTGCATTTACGTAGCGATCGGGCAGAAACGCTCAACGGTTGCGGGTGTAGTTGATACGCTCACAAAAAGCGGCGCGATGGATTATACAATAGTAGTATCGGCGACGGCTTCCGAACTTGCGCCGCTGCAATATATTGCGCCCTATTCGGGATGTGCTATCGGCGAGTATTTCCTGTCGCAGGGCAAGGATGTACTCTGTATTTACGACGACTTGAGCAAACACGCCGTAGCATACCGCGCACTCTCCTTGCTCCTCAAACGTCCGCCCGGGCGTGAAGCTTATCCGGGTGACGTGTTCTACTTGCACTCTCGTTTGCTTGAGCGCGCTTGTAACCTCAACGCAGAGTACGGCGGCGGTTCGCTGACGGCTTTGCCGATTATCGAAACACAGGCGGGCGACGTTTCGGCTTATATCCCGACAAACGTAATTTCAATTACGGACGGTCAGATTTTCCTTGAGACTGACCTGTTTAACAGCGGTATAAGACCCGCCGTAAACCCGGGTATTTCCGTGTCGCGTGTAGGCGGTGCCGCTCAAACTAAAGCTATGAAACGCGTTTCGGGCAGTCTCAAACTCACATATTCCCAGTACCGCGAATTACAGGCTTTCTCACAATTCGGCTCTGACCTTGATAAAGATACCAAAGAGGCTCTCGCACTCGGCGAACGTGTTGTTGCCGTTTTAAAACAAGGTAAGAATTCGCCGCTGACAGTGCCCGAACAGGTAATTATTATTTACGCCGTAACGAATAATTTACTCGGCGAAATCGACATTAAGGATATTCCCGATTTTGAAAAAGACCTTCTTACACATATTAAAGATACAAATAATGACATAATTGACAATATTAACTCTACTAAAGACCTCACTAAAGAAAATGCTGAAAAGTTAAGCTCTGTTATCAAAGATTTCGTTAAGTCATACGCATCATAAATGATGAAAGGAGGGCGGTTTCGTTTCATAAAAAATGAAAACGAGCTGAGCATTATTTATGGCATCGGGAAATATGAAAGACATAAAACGCCGCATAAAAAGCGTTGAATCGACAAAACAAATCACAAAAGCAATGCAGCTTGTAGCGAGCAGTAAACTCCGCAAAGCCAAAGAACGCGCAGAATCAGCCCAGCCTTTCTTTGAAGCTTTTTATGATACTATGGCGCAAATTCAGAGTGAGAACCGTGACTTTTCGTCTATCTTCACAAACTCAGGCAAAACCGCGAAACACCTTTTAATAGTAATCGCCGGCGATCGCGGTTTAGCGGGCGGGTTTAACACGAATATAATTAAACTTGCGGCGGAGCGGACGGAAGCTCTCGGGCGCGAAAATGTAAAAATCCTCTCTGTGGGCAAAAAGGCGGTAGAATATTACCGCAAGCATGGTTTTGATGTTTTCGCAGAATACCCCGGAATAGCCGAGGGTATGAAAATCCACATAGCGAGCCATATTTCAAAGCGTATTACGGCATCATTCGCAAAAGGCGAAATAGCTTCCGTGGAAGTGATTTTCACAACATATGTTTCACCGCTGACACAGAATGCAGTGTATCGCAGGGTTTTACCGGTAGAAATACCGCAAACGAAGTCTGAATCTGTTGTAGGGCAAATTCCGGTGTATGAACCGAGTGCGGAAGCAGTCTTTAACGGGCTTGTCCCGAAATATATCGCCGGTGTGCTTTATTCGTCAATAGTTGACAGTTTCGCATCAGAACAAGCCTCACGCCGCAACGCGATGGAAAACGCCACAGACAACGCCGATACAATGATTTCCGACCTCTCCTTGCTCTATAACAGAGCACGTCAGGCATCCATAACTCAAGAAATCACAGAAATAATCGGCGGAGCAAAACAGATGTAAGAGGGCAGAACACAGAGGTCAGAAGTCAGAAGACAGATTTATGAGAATCTCATAAATAACCTGAAATCAGATTATTAGCAATTTAAATTTGTAGGGGCGAACTGTGTTCGCCCGTCAACCGTGGATTGTTTATATATGGGCGGCGTAGCAACGCTACGAAAACTGCCCCTACGGAACACAAAGACATAATTTAGTAATCACCTCTACGCGGTGAGCATGGTTGATTTACTGAAAGACTTCCATCGCGAATTAACAGGCGGGTTGCCCGCCAAGAGAAAGAAGGGTTATCCTTTTGAATATAGGTAAAGTAATCCAAATTATCGGTGCAGTCGTCGATATTCAATTTCCGCAATCGCATTTACCGAAATTGCTTTCTGCAATTGAGATTGATTTTGACGGCAAGAAACTTGTTGTCGAAGTGGCTCAGCATATCGGTGACGATGTAGTCCGCTGTATAGCTATGTCCTCTACGGACGGGCTTGTCAGGGGTACGGAAGCCCGCGATACGGGTTCGACTATCACAGTGCCTGTCGGTAAAGAAACGCTTGGGAGAATCTTCAACCTCTTAGGCGAACCTGTTGACGACGGCGAACCTGTTACTACCAAAGAGCGTTGGGCTATTCACCGTGAAGCCCCCTCTTATGAAGAACAAACGGCTTCGAGTGAAATCCTTGAAACAGGCATAAAGGTTATTGACCTTATTTGCCCTTATCTGCGCGGCGGTAAAATCGGTTTATTCGGCGGCGCGGGTGTCGGTAAAACGGTACTTATTCAGGAACTCATCAATAACGTTGCAAATCAGCACGGCGGTATCTCCGTTTTCACAGGTGTAGGCGAGCGTACACGTGAGGGCAACGACCTCTATAACGAGATGAAAGAATCCGGCGTTATCGACAAAACCGTTTTGGTTTACGGTCAGATGAACGAACCCCCCGGAGCAAGAATGAGAGTGGGACTGTCCGGGCTTACAATGGCGGAATATTTCCGCGACAGTGAGGGTCAGGATGTGCTCCTCTTTATAGATAACATCTTCCGTTTCACACAAGCAGGTTCGGAGGTTTCAGCTCTTCTCGGGCGTATGCCCTCTGCGGTTGGTTATCAGCCGACACTTGCGACAGAGATGGGCGCGCTTCAAGAGCGTATCACCTCGACTTCCAAAGGCTCAATCACATCTGTTCAGGCGGTTTATGTACCGGCGGATGACCTCACCGACCCCGCTCCGGCGACGACTTTCGCACACCTTGATGCTTCCACAACACTCTCACGCAGTATCGCTTCCCTCGGTATCTACCCGGCGGTTGATCCCCTCGCTTCAAACTCGCGTATACTCTCGCCGGAAATCGTAGGGCAGGAGCATTACGACGTTGCACGTGCGGTTCAGACGATCTTACAGCGTTACACAGAGCTTCCGGATATTATCGCAATCATGGGTATGGATGAGCTTTCCGATGAAGACAAACTCACCGTTGCCCGTGCCCGTAAGATTCAACGTTTCCTCTCACAGCCCTTCTCCGTTGCCGAACAGTTCACCGGCATGGAGGG
>JAISHV010000008.1 GCA_031262495.1 Ruminococcus sp. | reverse complement strand
TGTACTTTTATTATAGACGATAAAATCACAAATGTCAAGCTTTTTTTGCAAAAATATTGAACGGCTTCGAGATTTTTTCTCAAAGCCGATTTCAGCTAAGTCAATGTGAATAAGGATCGACGCCACTGTAATTTTTTATTTAGCTGGTGCGTGATTTGGCGGTTGACCAGAGGACGGTCAAAATATGCACCAACATTAAAAATATTTAGAAAAATTGCGGCGGTAAGGGTGATTCACTAAGCCTTTATGTAAGACGGCTTCCTTTTTGGGAAGCCGGTTGCTATGTATTGACATTATTGATTTTGAGTTGAACGTAATGTTTGAACGTAACGTTCAATTAACGTTCAAACAACGTTCAAACATCATCGTTTTGAATATGCCAAGCGGCACTGTTTCCTTTGCCTTTTGGCTCAACTAATCCTTCATCTCGAAGCTCTTTCAGGAGGAGTTGAATCTGTCGCGATGATAAACCGGGCAGAACTTGACACAACTCTTTTAGCGGAGCACCGGTCTCTCCGCTTTTGCGAATGTGCTTCAAGAGAAGCTGTTTGTTTGTATCGCGGTCTAATCCTACAATTCGCGTGTGAACTCCTGTTTTGCCGGTTGCTTCATACAAGCCGCGAGCTAAAACATATTTCCCACGACCGGAGTGCTCCACGATGCCCATATCAACCAAACGCTTAAGACGCAGACGAAGATTTTCGTTGAGCGGTTTATCGTAAAAGAGTGCGTCAATAACAAGAAAATCGTCTGTCGAGAGTAATTCTTGCTGTTCCTCACCGATTTTATTAAGTAATAACAGGAGTTGCTTATCTATAATCAAGCCGTTCAAAGTAAGACGAACAAAGTAATTATCCGAGCCGTGGAAGTCAGGTAATTTTTTAGATTCTCGAACACTTATTTCATACATCAAATCCATTCCTTGTCCGGAACGTTCCACCAAACCGCTGAGAGCGAGAATCTCCGCAACACGCTTATTTCGAGGAGCCTGTTTGTACAGAATGTTCTTCGTTGTCACGCCATAGGGGAAACCACCGGGGCTTTCAATCACAAGCCTGTCGCGATACTGGCGGACAAAAACACTTCCCGCTAACTGATAATTGCGATGGCTCACAGCATTAAGAACTGCCTCGCGGACAACCTGTTCGCTAAACGTCAGAATGTCGTAGATGACCATACCGTCTTGATAGTGCTGTTTATCGTTGCGGAGATTTATGAGTTCCCAAATGCGGTTGTAATAGGCGAAGTAGCCCAGCGTAAACTCTTCTCGCTGTGCCGCGGGTCCCGCCGCTTCTTTAGAACGATATTCAAAGATAACCTCAGAATGAGGCAGATAATTTCGCAGTGCCTGATTAGAGCCGAACAGTATCAGTGCGGCATAGGTTACACCCCTGTCATCAACAGCTCCGGCATCTTTTAACAATTGCTCTGTTGAGAGGTTAGTAATACGCTTGTTGCCGCTTTTATCTTTCCAAAGACGGCGAAAGGCTTCTATCGCGGTTTTATCCAAGTCGCTGATAGTCGCACCGGGGCAAATATCGCCTGTAAAATCGTGTCCGGTTTCCTCGTAAATGCAGTGGAGTTTGTCCTGAGGCATAGCAATCAGGCTATCTGCCTCATACCACCAAGCCACGCCGTCAACCTGAACTGGCAGACCGAGAGGGCGGCTTGCCACATCAAAAACAAGCACACGCTTACCATCATAATCATAAAGCTGAAAATCAACCATAACGTGAAGCTTGTCTATAAGTCCTTTGCGGGTGCGTTCGGGTTGTTCAAAAGCCTTGCTTCCGACCACTTGCCGAGGGCGTTTGTCCGAAATACCGAAAATCAGCTTACCGCCCCCGCAATTCGCCAAGGCACAACAACAACGCTCCGCTTCCTTAACATCAAAGCGGTTCTTAGCTTCTTTGAACTGATAGTTTTCGCCCTCTTTGGCGTTCAGTAATTCTTCAATGGGGTTTGACGACATAGTCTTGTCTCCTTTATAGGACATCTTTCAATCTCCCAATATCCGCACCACAAAGCAGTTCTAAATTCTCGAAAATCTTCTCCGCAGACCAGTCCCACCATTTAAGGTTTTGCAGAAATTTGATTGTCTCATCATCAAAACGTTTGCGGATAACTTTTATAGGGTTTCCGCCGACAATTGTGTAGGAAGGCACGCTTTTTGTCACAACAGAATTTGCCGCAACAATCGCACCGTCGCCGATATGGATTCCGGGGAGAATTGTAACGTCCGCACCTATCCACACGTCATTCCCGATAACGGTATCACCCTTAAATGGAAGCTCTGAAACTTCCGGCGTAACCTTCTCCCAACCGCTACCGAAGATAGTAAAGGGATAAGTTGTCGCGGAGTTCATACGGTGATTTGCACCATTCATTACGAATTCAATGTTCTTTCCGAAAGCACAAAATTTCCCGATTATAAGCTTATCACCTAAATTTTCATAATGATGAGTAATATTGCGTTTTTCAAACTCCGCCGGATTATGGATGTCATCGTAATAATAGCTGTAATCGCCGACATCAATATTTTTGCGGGTTATGACGTTTTTTATAAAGCACATTCCCGGCATTTCGGGGTTCGGGAAAGCGGCGTTCGGGTCTGGACCTACTCTTTTTGAAATCATAGTATTATTCTGCTCAATTTCTTCATTTGATTCATTTTCATAATCTTCATCTTCGTACATCATTCTGTAAGATTCAACCTGCGATGCTACAACTTCCGGGTATTTGTAATAGAGTTTTCGTAACGCCCTTTTAAACAATTTCAGGATTTTATCGTCATAACAATACTGAACCATATAGTCCAATTCAAGTTCTACTGCATTTAAGTCGGTGATTTTATCCGCATCAAGATTATCGACAAAATATTTATAATGCGGATATGCAGTTTGTGATATTGATTTTAATGCATCAGCTATTCCGCTGAAAAAAGATTCATCATCCATTTTTACATCCCTAACTCATTCTTAATGCCATTATACCATAAAGTTATACCGGTTGTCAATATTTTTGCTCATTGACATTTACACCGTTATCTCTATTTCATTGCCGTCCGGGTCTGCGATTTTGCTCTCGTAATAACCGTCTCCTGTAGTGCGTGGTTGGCTCAAAACAGTTACGTCATTCTCGCTCAAATATTTCGTCAATCGGTCAACCTCGTCGGCACTGCCTACCGACAACGCTATATGTGTGTATCCAAAGGCGTTATTTGCCGCATTTTCTGTAATATCCGGGTGGGTCATAATTTCTATACGTGCACCGGAATCAAAGGTAATAAATCGACTGTTGAAATTTGTTTTCGGATTGCGATATAATGTTCCGATTTTTGCACCGAAAAACTTTGCGTAGAAGTCGGCAGAAACGTCTAAATCCTTAACCCAAATCGCGATATGTTCTATTTTTATATCAATCACCTTACTTCACCATCTTTTTACCGATTTCAAACGCTTTTTCTAAATCTTTCGGGAACACATTCTCGCGATGTGCTTTTTTAGATTCAATGTCAAACGCCGTCCAGTTCCAGTTTTCATAGTCGTTCACCTGCCA